>CAZSAV010000014.1:0-9723 GCA_964604805.1 uncultured Candidatus Saccharibacteria bacterium
CCAGCTTGTCCAATTCGGCCTGAGCTTCGGCCAGGCGCTCGCCGCTCTGCTCGGCTTTTTGATAGACGCTCCAGGTCGCGCGAGCCAACAGGATAAAGAGGATGAAAGCCGCTACCAGAGCGAGCGGGGACGACAATATCCTCTTCCTCTGGGTGCGGTTGCCGTATCTCATATATACAAGTATACTAGATTTACTATGTTATTTCATGAAAAATCGCAAAAGGCATTCCGCATCGGATTCATCGTGATCGGCGTATTGGTCATCATCAGCATGATCCTGCTCTATTTCCCTGCGATAAAGTACTAGAAAGCCTATTCTCCCGACCGCATCATCTTGACGAATACCTCTTGAGGTATGGTCACCGATCCGTGGTCTTTGAGGCGCTTCCTGCCCTCTTTCTGCTTCTCGCGGAGCTTCATCTTGCGCGTGATATCGCCGCCAGAGAGGGTGGCTGCGGCGTCTTTTTTCTTGCCCGAGACCGAGCGAGAAGAAATAATGCGGCCGAAGGCTTTAGCCTGTACTTTGAATGTGAAGAGCTCGCGCGGCAGAAGCTCGTAGAGGCGCTCTACCATGTCTTCGGCATCCTCAGGGACCCTGCGGCGAGATACGACGCGGCTGAATGCTGCGACCGGCTCGTCAGCCACCAATATGTCCATGCGCACCACGTCTGCGGGGCGATTCTCGGTGATGTCATACGAAATAGAAGCGTAGCCTGATGACGCGCTCTTCACCTCATCGAAGAAGTTGCGCATCAATTCTCTGAGGGGCATCTGGAGCGTCATCATCATCCTGTTGTCGCCGAAATTGTCGGTCGTCAATATCTCGGCTTCATGGTCATAGAGGAGCTTCATGAGCCCGCCCTGATATGCGGGCGGCGTGATGATCTTCATAGTGACGATAGGCTCGGATACCGAAGCGATGTCATGGTCGTCCGGGAACAAGGCAGGCGAGTATATGGTGACGTCTTTTCCGTCCTTCATCTTGACCGAATAGGTGATCGACGGCTGGGTCACGACGAGATTCAAATTGAATTCGCGGCGAAGCCGCTCGGTCACGATCTCGAGGTGGAGCATGCCGAGGAAGCCGCAACGATATCCTTTGCCGAGCGTGCCCGAGGCTTCTTCTTCATAGGTGAATGAGGAATCGGACAGCTGGAGGCGGCCGAGGGCTTGACGGAGCAGGGAGAGGTCGTCTTGGCTCTCAGGATAGAGCGAAGCCCACACGACAGGGCGCGGGCTCTGATATCCCGGCAATGGCGGCAATGCGTCGCGGTTCGATGCGACCGTGTCTCCGACCGAAGCCACGCCTGGTTCCTTGATGCCGGTGACGATATATCCGATCTCGCCGGCATTCAAGGCCTCCGTCGGCGTATTATCAGGGGCGAAGAAGCCGACTTCGATGGCTTCGAATTCCCTGCCGGAGACTTTGAAGATGAGGCGATCATGGCGGGATACTTTGCCATTCATGGCGCGGACATAGACGATGACGCCGGTATGGTTGGAATATTGGAAATCGAAGACGAGGGAACGGAAGCGATCGGTCTCATCGGGAGCTTTGGGAGCCGGCACGCGGCGGATGACCTCATCGAGGAGGTGTCCTACGCCTTCGCCGGTCTTTCCTGAGACCTTGAGCACGTCGTCGATATCGCATTCGAGGAGCTGGCACACTTCATGGATGACGTCGTCGGTGCGCGCGAGCGGCGAATCGATCTTGCTCACCACAGGGATGATGGTGAGGCCCGCTTCCCTGGCCATATTCAATGTCGTGAGCGTCTGCGCTTGGACTCCCTGAGTCGCATCGACGAGGAGGATTGAGCCTTCGACTGCCTTGAGGGCTCGCGACACTTCGTATGAAAAATCGATATGTCCGGGGGTATCGATGAGGTTCAACGTATATTCGCCTTGTTTATTCGAATTTTGAGCATGAGAATCGGCTTCGGATTTCGGATTTCGGATTTCGTGCTTGATCGACCACTTCATCCTGACCGGCTGCATCTTGATAGTGATGCCGCGTTCGCGCTCGAGCTCCATGCTATCGAGGACCTGCTCCTGCATCTTGCGCTTCTCGATCGTGCCAGTGATCTCGAGCATGCGGTCAGCCAATGTCGACTTGCCGTGGTCGATGTGGGCGATGATGGAGAAATTGCGTATATAGGCGGGGTCCATAGTTCATTGAATATAGCAGATAACGCCGGATTTACAAAAACGCGGCGCAAAGATATGATTTGGCGAGAAGAAAGGAAACGTACTATGGGTATACCTATTGGATTGGCCCACGTCGCTGGTCGCCTTCGCACTGGAAGGAATCCTCTGCATAGAATGCCAGAGTCGCGGCCGAGATCGGCATCGCTCGAAGAGCTCGTCGCGTATTCACGAAAGTGGGTCGAGGGATTCCCGCACAAGCCAAAGATGGCCAGGCGCCGAAAGCCCGCAAGAAGATAAGCAGTCAACAAAATCCCCCGAGAGATCGGGGGATTTTTTCTACGAAAGCAGATATTTATAATCCATTCTAGACAGAATGCCATTCTCCGACTAGGATGTGGCCCAGAAAGGAATACTATGAAAATCAGTGTTTTTGTGGCTGGATATGGGCAAATCGGCAGGCCTCTCGTTCAGGCGATACAGAAAGAAGGCTGGGAAGTCGGCTATATCGCGACGTCTTCGGACGTCTACACGATAGATGCTGCCGATCGGATATGGCCGATCCGGGCCAGGGACAAAACGGATCACGACTTCGATCATCTCGACCTTCGAAGCATCAATGTCGCATTCATCGCGACGCCGCCGTCTGAAGGCGGCTGGAGCGCCGACATCATCGCGCGCCAATTCATCCGCAGGCATATACCTGTAGTCACCTGCGACAAGAGCCTCATCGTAAATTACCCGCACTACCTATCGCACATGGGGTGCTCAGCGACAGTCGGCGGCGGGAGCGGCATCTTGCCATTCCTTCGGCGCCATGCCCGCGGCAGAACGGATATCGAAGCCCACTTCAATGTGAACGGCTCGCTCAACTTCATCATGGACAGCGATCGGCCCGTAAATAAATCCATCCGAGACGCCGGCCGGCTCGGGTATATGGAGCCTGGAGCCCAAGTAAGCCCCACGGATGCACGGCGGCGAGAGATACAAGACGTTCTCAATAAGACTGAGATCGTATTCTACGACTCGTTCGCGACGAAGCTCGAGGATTGTAAGTCGGCTCTCGCCCCATACGGAATGAGAGTGCGTAAACTCGAGATTCGCGATCTAAACTGGCTCAGCGAGAGACGGAAGAAGTGCCGATACATCGTTTCCTTCCGTCGCGATAGCCAATTCGACGAAGAACCAGGACCTGGAAGCTTCTCCTTTGAGACCTCTAACGGATGGCTCGTCTCCGGCGGATTCAAGCTGCTGGATGACAGACCGCTTTTCGCTGCGCTCGCGGTCTCAGGACCAGACAATGCCGCTATCATCAAGAAAGCCGGCTTGGACAGAGGCTCATTCATATCCGGACCAGGCGCAGGCCCTATTGCGACGGTCGATGCGATGATCCGTGACGCCAAGGACCTCCTCAGCATACGCTAAAAAAGTTTAGCACGATCCCTCGGAATTCCGAGGGATTTTTTGTACGTCTTTTTACAATGCCTGCACTTCTGCCGGCGGCACCGGCACCTTCCATATCTTGTGGTGGAGCGTCGTCCATACCGCCTTTATCTCCTTGTTCTTGAGAAGGATGAGGACGATGACGAGAGCTGCGATGCCGACTATCGCCGACGCCAAGCCTTGGAGGAAGATGCCCCAGACCTTGGTGAGCGGAAAGACGTCGGCAAATAAACGCAATGACAGGAACGAGACGTAGCCCATGATCACCGATGCGGCGAACGTATGGAACAAGGTCTCCAAGACCGGCTTGGTGAAGCCCTTGTAGACCTTCTCATACAACCGCCAATGCAGGATCGTATTCAGGATGACGCCGAGCGTATAAGCGATGGCGAGGACGAGGACGCTCGTGCCGGCTTGGCCGTCGACCTTGAGCAGGTCTTCGAGGAAGAATTGGAATACCGGATACGCATAGAAGAGCTTTACCAGTACATATCCGGAGATGACGATGAACGACGCCGATATGCCATTGATGAGGAGCGGTCGAGCCGTCTTTCCTTCTGCATAGAACGAACGGACGAAGAGCACGATCAAGCTCTGGCCGATCGTCGATATAGTGAAGAGGGCCAGCATGGCCGCAGTCAAGCGGGTATCGGCCCAATCGAATTTTCCGGCGCCGAGGATGGTGCGCACGATCTGAGCGCGCAGGACGATGAAGAGCACGGTGATCGGCATCGACCAGAATATGATGTGCTGGGCAGAGACGATCATCTTTTCTTTGAATTCGGCCACATTGCCCTTGAAGAGCAGGCGCGACAGGGTCGGAAATACCGCAGACGAATAGCTGACGCCGATCAATGAGAGCGGAACCGACTGCAGGTTATATGCGAAATTGAATATCGAGATCGATCCGGCGCTCATGAGCGAAGCGAGCGAAACGAGAACGAACGACGCCAGCTGGTTGGCGGAGAGAGTCAGCATGCGAGGGATGCTCGAAAGCGCGATGCGCCGGATGTCGTTCCAACGGATGAGCGCCGTAAAGCGCGGCATGATGCCTTCATGGAACAAGAACGGCACTTGGAGCGCCATATGCAGGAATGCGCCGACCGATACGCCGAGCGCCAAGCCGCGGATGCCATAGAGCGGATATGCGAAGACCACGCCAGCGATGATGCCCGCATTGTAGACGACCGGGCTCGCCGCATAGACGAGGAAGCGATGGCGCATCTGGGTCAGGCTCGAGAACAGGTTCGAGAGGCCAAGGAAGAACGGCGACAAGAGCATGATGCGCATCGAGACGATGAGATCCGGCAGGCTCGCATCATGGGCGAAGCCGGGCATGACGCGCGGCACGAGCCAGGGCGCGAGCACAAATGCGATGCCTGCCGTCACCGCCATGAGGCCGAAGAAGACAGTGAATATGCCGTTCGAGAATGATCTGCCGTCTCCCTGCCCTTTTTCGAAGCGCTCGATGAAATACGGAAGCAATATAGACGCAGACACAAGCGAGCCTACCGAGGCGAAGATGAGGTCGGGTATGCGGAACGACGCATAGTATACGTCGAGGGCATGACCGGCTCCGAACGAGTATGCGAGGAGCTTGTCGCGCACGAGAGCCAGCACCTGAGACAGGAGGGCGAATATCGCAAGGAGATACGCGGCCTCATGCAGGCCGCGTATCTCCTTTCCGATGAATGAAAACCAGCGCTTTACCATTTATTTTTGCTTTTGCTTGATCGGAAGCGACGGCCTCTTTTCTGGAGAGGCGGTCACCGGAGGCTTTGCGTCGGTGAACGGCGATTTGCCTGCTTGCAGATTTGCTAGGATGAGCGCGACCTCCTGGTTGTCCGGGTTCGATGCCGCAAGGTCGCTGAATTGCTTCACGGCGTCGACATTCCTTCCGATGCGCGCATATGCGAGACCGAGGAAGTACTGCGCATTGGCGTAATTGGGCTGGAGCGACACCGCCCGAGCGAGCGACTCAGCAGCCGAAGAATAGTCCTTGTTATTGTACTGGAGCAAGCCGAGCTGGAAGAAGAGCAACGGATTCTGCGGATTGATCTGGGTCGCTACCTGCGCGGCGATGATGGCGTTCGGCAGATCGCCCTTGGCGGCCTCGATCTGCGAATATGCGAATATCGCATCGAGATAGTTGCTCTTGACCTGGATGGCGGCGCCGACCGACTTCAGAGCGTCGTCGAGCTTGTTCTGGGATGCTTGAAGGCGAGCGAGAGCGAGATATATCGAAGGATTCAACGGATTCAGATTGATGGCTTGGCCGTATGCTTTGACCGCATTCTCATATCCATTGGTAAAGTGGAAATTCGCCGCAGTCTCTGACACGCGGGCTTCAGACAAGAAATTGTAATAGTTGGTCGGGTCATACGATATGGCGTTGCGGGAATAGCCGAGAGCGGAATTGATGATCGCAGCTATGTCATTGAGAGCATTCTGCGTGGTCGATGCGCTCGAAGACTGGGTCACCGTCCCTGCGATGGCAGACGCCTTGGCGAGCGACGCCTCGGCGCGCGCCTGCCAATAGACGTCGCCCTCGTCGAACGAGATCGCTTTGGAGAAATCAGCGTCCGCTCGGACAGGATCCTTGGCTACGGTGAGCTGCTTTAGCCCAGAGCCGAAATATGCGAGAGCGGCGGTCTTTTTGAATACCATGAATGCCCAAGCGAGAGCGGCGACGATGAGAACGAGGATGAGCGCCTTGAATGCGATCGCGAGCCTGCCGCCGTCCCCGCGGAGCTCGAACTGCCTCGAGGCTCTAGTTTCCGCGCCGAGAGCCGCCGTCATGCCCATCGTTACGAAGGCGAGGAACACGACTGCATGCGGAGGCACGGAGACGATGCACATGGCGAGCAAGAATAGAGAAGCCGCGAACGACGATACGAATGTGAAGCGCGACAGCGGGTCAGACGATAGCTTTCGGAACGACTTCGCGCCGAATATCGCATAGAAGACGAGCAAAAGGAGCCACAGGCATGCCCCGATGAGCCCTTGAGTCGCCACGAACGTCGGTATGAAGCCGAAGCCCGACGAGAATTCATTGCTCCATGCATCGGTCGAGTTGATGAGAGCCGGCTTGAAAGCGATGAATGCCTGAGCGAAATGGTTCGGACCGACGCCGAATAGCGGGAAATTCTTGATAGAATCAGACGTCACATCGAGCGTCATTTGCCATGGCAGAGTGAGCTCCGTACCGGCGGCTGTGCCGAGCGAGCGAGTGGCCGGGCCAGCGAGATATGCCCCTTTCCATAGAAAGAGCGCAGAGACGACGAATGCGACTGCGGGAACCCACGCAAGCCGCTTAGCGAATGCAGATATAGAAGCAGGCTCTTGTTTCGGTCGCGAGAGCGTCGCGAATGCCGTCAATACGAGCGCAGCGAGAGCAGCGACGCCCCACACCTTCGGGCTGGCTACGGCATATGCTCCGAGCGCGGCGAGGGCGACGAGAGCCCAATAGGTGCCTTTCATCTTGCGGGACGACGGCAGGAAGACGATCGCCGAAAGCGCTATCAGGGCTACGAGGACAGAGAGCGAGCCGAGGCCCATCCAGCTGCCGACGAGCGACGACGAAGCGCTATTAAGAAAGCCGAGCGTGACGAAGCTCGGACCAAAAGCCAGGCGCGCGGCATGGAAGATGAAAAGGATCAAGAATGCGGCGACGATGCCCGCATAGACGACGAACGTCCGATCGCGATCGCGGGATACCGCAGAAAAAGCGGCGAATGCCGATACCAAGAGCATAGCGACGAAGCTCGCTGTTCCGATCTCGAAGCCCTGTCCGAAGAGCGACTTCATGGCATGGATGCTCGCGAGCGACGAGACGATGAGAGAGGCGACGACCAGTACGGACGTCCATGAGAGCGATCGCGGCGGCAAAGCTATCTTCTTTTCTTTGAAAGCCAGGATCCCATAGAGGACGGCTGAGACGAGGGTGCCGACGGATATGACGACAGCCTTCACGAGATCGAGCGAGACGAACGACGACGGCCAGAACGCCAGGGGCGCCAATATGACGGTAGCGAGCAAGACGTAGAAAGCTGATCGCTCAAGCCTATGGTTGGGCTGTCTGTCTGATGCGACTGGGTGGGCCGAGACGGCGCCGTTTGATTCGGGATTCATGCGTTCGAATGTTAGCTGATATGGGAACATTATAGCAAATACCCCGAAACAACCAACGCAGCAAAAGAAAGCGCCCCGGTTTTTACCGGGGCGCTTCCATATGCCATACAATAAGCCGAATTCTGTGCGCGAGCGCCTCGAGCTAGTCGAGGGTCCGCGCTGACAACCATTTATCTAGCCTCGAGATCGCTCTCGAGGTCGAGCGGTTCTTCCCTCGACGGCATTTTCATGCCGCTCGGGACGCGACCTTGCATTGAGGTAAGGATTTTGCCGTTGCACCCTCATGTCGCCATGAGATTCATCCGCCGAAGCGGAGCTTCTGCCTTTCGGCTCGAGCGTCACTGTTCGCACCTCTAGGCGTTACCTTGACGGGGATTACCCGCTACCCTGCTCCTCGACAATACAGTCGAGGCAATGTTCGGACTTTCCTCCCCATAGAGATTTTGAGGCCTCTACAGAGCGGTTGTCTCGTACAGCTGTAATAATTATACCACACCACTGCATATTGACAAGTACCCATTCCGGTGCTATCGTACAGGAGACGGAGAACATTCAAAATACGAAAGGAACGATATGAACATGAACTTGGATCAGTACAAGAAGTGGGACATGAAATTCCTGCTTCCTCTGCTCGCAGTGACCGCCTTCACCGCTCTGATCTTCTTTTGGGGACAGATCGGCTACATCATCGGGGCCTCGATTACCGGCTACGTCATCGGGATGAATTGGAGCGACAAAGGGATCTCCTATCCATTCGTCATCCTCTTTGCCTTCGTGACGGTCGTCGGCTGCATCGCCCACTGGCATGGACTGTCCATCTTGGTCGGCGTCCCGGTCTTCATCGCTTGCATACTGGTCGCCAATGGCCGGTATAAGCTCTTCAAGCCATAACTTTTTTACGCAAAGCCGCTCCCCTTTCGGAGAGCGGCTTTTTCCTTGTCACGCCAGAGCCCTGAGCTTGTCGAAGGGTGAACGCGGATTTTAATTTCAAATTTAATTACACTATCTCGCAGACTCCCGCGACGCAGGCCAGCTCCTTCTTGAGATCGGTCTCGTTCTGCTTCTCATAGGTGATGATCTTGGAGTAGTCGACGTGCTCGAGGCGCTTGGCGAGCTCCTTGTACGTCTTCTCGTCGATCGTCTCATAGGGAGCGAGCTTGTAGACCATGTCTTCGCGCGGCAAGAACGAGAGGCCGCCGACCATGTCCCAATTCTCATATACCCAGTTGGCGACGGCTATCCATTCGTCGTTGCCGACAGAGATCGTGATCGAAGGATTGTGCTCAGTGTAATTCTCCTTGACCATCTTCCAGTATTCGAGCTGCTGGATGGCGGTGAGGTCGTCGCGGAAGATGGATCCGCTCGGAGCTTTGACCGGGAATTCGAGGACGAAGGTCGTCGCCGAGTCCGGGCTCTGTCCGACTTCCGGATGATACGGCACTCCCTGGTCCTTGAGCATCTTGAAGAGCGAGTCGGTCGCAGAGATGCGGATGCGGCGGATATAGAACTTGGAGTGGCGCGGGTGCATGCCGGACGAGCAGTCCACCGTCTGGGACAGGGTGCCCGAAGGCTTGACGCAGGTGATGGCGGTCGATTCCCCTATGCCGAAGCGCTTGGCGAACTCTTTGTTGACCTTGATAGCCTCGGCCTTGAGCTTGCGCATGACCTCGGGCTTCCTCACGGCCGGGCAGTCCCATTGGCCGGTGATCGATACGCCCAAGAGGCGCTCGCGCTCGCAGTGCTCTTTCCATCCCTTTGAAAGGTACGGGAAATTGGTGAGCGACGACTGGTACGTGCCGAGGATGACGGCTACGCGCATCTTGCGCAAGAGCGTCTTCTCGGTGTCCTCGGCGCGAGCCACGATCTCAGAGAGGTTGCAGAACTGCTTGGACTGGAGGATGATCTCGCCGCAGGGATTGGTGCCGATCGGACCCACTACGTGCTTGCCAGACGGGTCAAAATAGCCCTTATACTCCTTCAAAGCCTTTATCCTGCGCTCTGGAAGGG
>CAZSAV010000015.1:0-404 GCA_964604805.1 uncultured Candidatus Saccharibacteria bacterium
GCCATCTTGGGCTTCACGGCAGGAGCCGCTTTGGTTTCTTCGATGGCGGGCGCAGCGGCAACCTCTGCGATGGCTTCGCCTTTCTTTGCTTTCTTGGGCTTCTTGGCTTTCGGCGCCTTCTTTGCTTTGGGCGCGCGGATGCCGAGCTGTACGTACGGTCCGAAGCGTCCGTTCAAGACGAATATAGGCAGGCCGGTCGTCGGATCAGTGCCGATGGGCTCGTCTTTTTTGAACTCCATTCCATCGAGGGTAAGGGCTCCGTCGCAGTCAGGATATCGCGAGCATGACAGGAACTTGCCGTTCTTGCCGAGCTTGATGTCCATCGGACTGCCGCATTTGGGGCATTTGAATTTGGGATCGGCGACGCCGAGATTGGTGATCTTGGCGGTCTTTTCGTTGGCCTT
>CAZSAV010000015.1:414-9702 GCA_964604805.1 uncultured Candidatus Saccharibacteria bacterium
AGTCGCTGAGCGTCTTTAGATATGTGCGCGTGCCTCCGGCGATCTCGTCGAGCTCGTTCTCCATCTCTGCGGTGAACGAATCGCTGATATAGGTAGGGAAGTTCTCTTCGAGGAAGCTCGAGACGACGTCGCCGGTGTCGGTCGGCTTCAAGGATTTGTTGACCTTCTCGACATAGCCGCGGTCTTCGATCGTCTTGCAGATCGATGCATAGGTCGACGGCCTGCCGATATCGCGCTTCTCGAGCTCTTTGATGAGGCCGGCTTCGGTATAGCGCGGAGGCGGCTGGGTCTGCTTCTCTTCGGAATCGATCGATATGAGGCTGAGCGCTTCGTCCTTGGCGCATGCGGGCAGAGTCACTTCTTCGCCGGTAGACTCGGGATCGGCTTTGAGCCAGCCGTCGAAGAGGACGCGCGATCCGGTAGCCTCGAAATCAGGGATGGCATCTTTGCCAGAAGCGGCGTTCGCGGCGATCTTGGTGCGGGCCAGCCTGGCGTCCGCCATCTGCGACGCGACGGCTCTCTGCCAGATGAGGCGGTAGAGCTTCTTTTGTTCGTCGTTGTTGCCGCGGTCTTCTTTGCTGAAATTGGAAGGACGGATGGCTTCGTGCGCCTCTTGAGCGTTCTTGCTTTTGGTCGCATATTTGCGGAATGAGAGGTACGATTCGCCGTAATTTTTCTTGACCACCGCGCCGATCTGGTCGAGCGCCTGCTGGCCGAGGTTGGTCGAGTCCGTGCGCATATAGGTGATGTGTCCCGACTCGTACAGTTTCTGCGCTATGCCCATGGTGCGCGACGGCGAAAAGCCGAGGCGCGAGCTCGCAGCCTGCTGGAGCGTTGAGGTGATGAATGGCGCGCGCGGCGACCGCTTCTGCTCGGTCTCTTCGACGCTGGTGACCTGCCAATCGGCTTTCTTGGCGACGGCGATGATGCGCTCTACTTCTGCTTTGTCTCGCGGCTCGACGGAGCAGGCGAGGCGAAGGGCGTCTTTTTTGGCCGTTTTCCATTCACCAGAAATAGACCAGAAGGTCTCGTGGACGAAAGCGCGGATCTCGCGCTCGCGCTCCATGATGATGCGCAATGCGGGCGATTGGACGCGGCCAGCCGAAAGCCCATATCGGACTTTCTTCCAGATGAGGCCTGAAAGGTCGTAGCCGACGATGCGGTCGAGGACGCGGCGCGCCTCTTGGGCTTCGCGCAGGTGCTCGTCGATCTCGCGAGGGTGGTCGAGCGCTTCGAGGACGGCTTCTTTGGTGATCTCATGGTAGGTGGCGCGCTGTATCTTTTTGCGCACCGCCGCGCCGAGGCGGTCTGACAGCACTTCTGCGATATGCCAGGCTATGGCCTCTCCTTCGCGGTCCGGGTCTGTTGCGAGGATGATGGCGTCGGCTTTGGCGGCCTGGGCGGCTATGTCGGCGATGACGTCCTCTTTCTTGGCGACCACTTCATAATGAGGGATGAATCCGCCTTCGATGTCGATGGCTTTCTTGCTCGACTTGGGCAGGTCGCGGACGTGACCGACGGATGCGCGCACGACGAATCCATCTCCGAGATATTTGGAGATGGTCTTTGATTTCGAAGGGGACTCGACGATGACGAGCTTCATGGGCGTAAGTATTGCATGAGTTATTTAAATGTCAAAATAAAGCCGATGATCGGACGCTCAGCGGCGCATGCGATATATGCCGTTTTCTTCGGCGATGACGCCGAGCAATTCGAGCTGCGACGCGAGCACAGAGAATTGCGCCGCGCCGAGCGACGTCCGTTCGATGAGCGCGCTCGACGACAGGGCGGAAAGCCGCAATTCGGCGACGATGCGCTTCTCCTCGGGAGAGAGCGATAGCTCTGCGATCGATTCGAACTGCATATTCTGTCGCGGTTCGAGCTCGAAACCGAGGGCTCGCAAGATGTCCTCTGGGCTCGATATCGCCGCCGCCCCGTCGGCGATGAGCTTGTGCGGGCCATATGACGACTCTGAGAATATCGATCCGGGCACCGCGAGGATGTCGCGGCCGAATTCTGCGGCATATCCTGCGGTGAGGAGAGTCCCCGATCCGCGGCCGCCTTCGATGACGAGAGTGGCATGCGATATGCCGGCCATCAGACGGTTGCGGAAAGGGAATGTCCAGTTCGTCCCGATCTGGTCGGGCTTGAATGGAGAGACGACGGCGCCGCCACCACCGGCTATCCTCCGCGCCAAGTCGATATGCGAATACGGATATATCACCGATGGCGAGATGCCCGACCCGGGAAATGCCACGGTCTTCAGTTTCGCTGCGAGCGCCGCCTCATGGGCGATCGAGTCGATGCCGAGGGCGAGGCCCGATACGATGGCTATGGGGCGCCCGGCGAGGCCGGCGATGAGATGCTTGCAGGCGTCTTTCCCATACGCGGTCGACTTTCTCGAACCGATGACGCAGAGGAATTTGTATTCGGCTCCCGGCACTTCGCCGATCACGTCCATGGATTTCGGCAGCTGCGGTATCTGTTGCAGTTGAAGAGGGTAGTCTCGGATGAAGATTTTATTAATTTTATTTTCTATATCCATATATTTAGGTGCGGCAGGTGCCGCCCTCCGTCCGCCTGCGAGACTCGCGTCGCGAAATTGCCGGTACATCGCTCCCCTGGGGGACACTCGCAATGTACCTGGCAATTTCTGCTCGCTCAGACACTTCTCGGCGGTCTGCGGACGGCACCTGCCGCACCTCTCTATACTAATTGTTGCGTATAAAATAAAGCGAAAATCTGTATAAATTAAGTACGAATTTTTCTGACATATACTATTTATTATGAAAACAGCCCGTGTTACAATGCTTTTACTATGTTAGACATCAAGTTCATCCGCGAGAACAAGGATATCGTGGCGGCCGCAGCGGCCAAAAAGAGGCTCGATTTCAAGGTAGACGAGCTCATCGCTCTCGATGACCAGCGCCGCGCTTTATTGAGCGCAACCGAAAAGAGGCGCGCAGAGCAGAATGCCGCAAATAACTCCATCGCTACGGCGGCATCGCCGGAAGAGCGAGCCAAGCTCATCGCCGAGATGAAGACCGTCAAAGAAGGCCTCGAGAAGGACGAAGATGCCCTGAAAGCGGTTATGAAGGATTGGCAGGCCCTCATGCTCCGCGTGCCGAATATCCCCGATATGTCTGTGCCTGACGGGGCCACTGACGCAGAGAACAAGGAGGTCAAAGTCTGGGGCGAGAAGCCGGAGTTCGCATTCGAGCCAAAAGACCATCTCGAGCTCATGACGGCGCTCGGCATGGCCGACTTCGAGCGCGGCGGCAAGGTTCACGGCTTTCGCGGGTATTTCCTCACTGGTCCGGGGGTCAAGCTATGCTTCGCTATATGGAACTATGCTCTCGATTTCTTTTCAAAGAAGCAATTCACTCCGGTCATACCGCCTATCACCGTGCGCAAGATCAATCTCTTCGGCACCGGCTACTTGCCGCAAGGAGAAGAGGATATGTACAAGACGCAAGACGGAGAATATCTCGCTGGAACCGCAGAAGTGCCCCTCATGGGGCTTCATAGCGACGAAGTGCTGGCTGCGACCGATCTGCCCAAGCGCTATCTCGGCTTCTCGCCGTGCTATCGCCGCGAAGCAGGCGCTCACAGCAAAGACGTCAAAGGCCTCATCCGCGTCAATGAATTCTACAAGTTCGAACAAGTCGTCCTCTGCGAAGCCGCGCATGAGACGTCGGTCAAATTCCATGAAGAGGTCAATCGCAATGCCGAAGAGTTCATCGAATCGCTCGGCATCCCGTATCAAACCGTCATCAATTGCGGCGGCGACCTCGGCCTCGGCCAGGTCAAGAAATATGACATTGAGCTCTGGGTTCCCAAGGAGAAGAAATATCGCGAGATATCATCAGCTTCGTATTTCCATGATTTTCAGAGGCGCCGTCTCAATATCCGCTACAAAGACGCAGATGGGACGCTGCGCTATGCGCATTCGCTCAATTCTACCGCTATACCCACGCCTCGCATCCTCGTCTCGCTCATCGAGAACTATCAACAGGCCGATGGAACCATCAAGATACCGGCCGTTCTCGTCCCATATTTCGGAGCCGAGTCCATCTCGTAGGCAGTATATATAGTATAAGCGGGGAATAAGCATATGCGTCCACACAGCCGCCTCACATCCCGACAGTCGAAATCATTCGCCAAGCGGCGGACGTATCGCAGCGTCCTCATTGCTGGCCTCGTCATCGTCTCCGCATCGACGTGGATATTCTCATTCGTGCGCTTCTCACAGCTTCAGGCTCTGTCCATATCGTCTGTGCGCGTCTATGGCGCTGATGCCGACATCGTCGGCTCGCTCCAGGCGAGCGCGTACGGCGCGATCCAGGGCGACTATCTCGGGCTGTTCTCGAAGTCCAATACGCTCTTCTATCCGGCTGATTCCATCAAAACCGCCGTGGCCTTGGCATCGCCTCGCGTCGGATCAGTCGAGGTCAAGCGCGACGGAGTGCGAGCCTTGGCGGTCACCGTGAGCCAGAAGGTGCCTGCCGCTATCATCTGCTCGGGTCTGCCGGACTTTACCGGCAATATCCTCTCGAGCGACGTCTCGGATTCGTGCTATTTCGCAGATTCGACCGGATACATATTCGAGCGCGCTCCTGCGATCCGCGGCTATGTCTATCATCGCTATTACATGCCGGATCTCGGCGAAGCCGCATCGACCACCGATGCGCTCATCGGCGCGCGAGCGACGACCACGTCAGCATTCGCCCTGCTCGAGAAGGCATACAATGCAGCATCTGCAGCCTCTATACAGCCTGAAGCCATGCTCGTAAAGAGCGGTGGCGAGTACGAGCTCTATGCGCGCAATCCGACCGCTCCTGCAGTCGCTTCTACGACGGCGAGCGCCGCAGGCGACGCCGATACCGTTGTCGTCTATTTGAATGAATCCAGACCGCTCCTCTCCCAGATATCCGATCTCGCCTTATTCTGGTCGAATATGAACCAGTCATATCGGCGCAAAGGCCAGAAGATCCTATTCGACTATATAGACGTCCGCTTCGGGCCGAATGTCTTTTATCGCACGATACAGTAGAATAGGCATACATGAAGCAGTTTTTCCTTATCGTCTTCGGAGGGCTCGGCGCTATAGCGGCGGGCATGCTCCTTGCATATGGCGGCTCGCATCTGTGGAAGGCGACTGATTCCGCTATTTCCCATATGCCGTCGCTCTCCGCTATCGCCGCCGCGATCATGCCGCAGCCGGTCGACGGCACGGTCAGATCCGGCGTGACGCGCTCTGTGCGCTATACCGCGAGCGAAGAAGAGGACCTCATCGATGCGGCTACCCGCGCTCTGCCGCATTCGTCCGACTCATCGGTGACCGCAAAGGCCTATATCGTCAAGAATCTGACCACGGGCGAGACCGTCGCCCAGCGCGCCGCCGACCAGCTCCTGCCTATCGCTTCATTGTCGAAGCTCGTGACCGCCGTCGTCGCGCAAAAGAACATACAGCCGGCGAGCCACATCACCATCACCCGCTCGATCATGTCGACCTATGGCAACACCGCCCAATTCAAAGCAGGGGAGGCATACACTGCGAGCGACCTCTACTATCCTCTGCTCATGGTCTCGAGCAACGATGCAGCAGAGGCATTCGCTCAGTCGTTCGGCAGAGCGCAATTCATCCGTTACATGAACGATTTCGCCCAGTCGATCGGCGCGTATCGCACCTACTTCGCTGACCCGTCGGGCCTGTCGCCGCAGAACGTCTCGTCGGCCAACGATATCGCTTTGCTCTTGAATTGGATCAGAGCCAATGCGCCGGACATCCTGTCCATCACCGAGCTCAAGACCAAGACGGTCCGCGCCCATACCTGGATCAACCCGACGCATTTCCTCAATTGGTCCAACTATCTCGGCGGCAAGAACGGATATCTGCCCGAAGCCGACCGTACTGGCGCGGCCCTCTTCTCGATAGGAAAGAAAGGCGACGTCTATGCCGTGGTCATACTCGGCAGCTCCAATCGCGACGCAGATGTCGTGAAGCTCCTCGGAAAATTGCAGTGATTCATATACAAAAAAGCCCGTACGCGACGGGCTGTATTCGAAGTCTGTCTAGTGGGCAGAAGCGGTTTCAGGCGCCTCAGCCGTCATATTCGTCCCTTTGCTGAAGTAGGCGAAGTATCCGTTGGTGATCGGGATCTGCTTGCAAGCCAGAGCCAGAGCGCCGTCGTAGATGTCGGCATGCTCGGACGCGCGCTGTACGGAGAATACGGTCATATTGATGCATTCGATCCGGTTGCGCAGAGCGATGGAAAGCACCCGTTCTTCGCCGGTTAATTCGACCGTGAAATAGTAGAGGCTCTCGCCGATCTCGTACGACGTCTTTCCAGCTCTCGCGCCTTCCATATACCGCGCTTTGATGGCGGCCACCGCATTAGACCGGGCTTCAGTTTGTCTGCCGGCGGTATTCTTGACCTTATGCGATTGGTAGTACGCATAGCCGCTAGCGGTCACGGCTATCGATGCGAGCAATACGATGGCGAACAGGGCAGGGCCGGATATCAATTGTTTCTTTTCATTCATGTAGAGGACCTTTCGTTGAATTCTGATGAATTTCTAACAGGAAACATATCATTTGTCAATAGCGATCGTGCATGATATAGTGCGTTCTCGTGAACCCAAAATCCAAAGTTCAAAATACGTCTTCCAAAGGCGCGAACGCATCGCGATTGCGCGATATTTCTGCGCATACATTCTGGGACAATCTTCCTCGGCCTTTTTTTGTGCTCGCTCCTATGGCCAATGTCACTGATTCTGTGTTTCGCAAGCTCTTCGCGAAATATGGGAAGCCCGATGTGACTTGGACGGAATTCGTCTCGGCAGACGGCCTCATGTCTCCTGGCAAGTCCAAATTGCTCGTCGATCTCAAGTATTCGCCGAAAGAAAGGCCGATCGTCGCTCAGCTCTTCACCGGCCATCCGGATGCCATGCGCGGAGCGGCGGCTTTGGCCGTCGAGCTCGGCTTCGACGGCATCGATATCAATATGGGTTGCCCGGTACGTGAAGTCGTGAAGCAAGGAGGCGGCGCGGCTCTCATTCGTAATCCGAAATCGGCGCTCGAGGTTCTGAATGCTGCACGAGAAGGAGCGCATGAAAAAGCAAAGAAGCAAAAAAATATTCCTGTTTCGATAAAGACGCGCATCGGGTATAACAAAATCGATATGGATTGGATTCGTATCATGCTCGAGCAGAAGTTGCCCGCGCTCACGGTCCATTTGCGCACGCGCAAAGAGATGTCGGACGTTCCTGCGCATTGGGAGATCATGCCTGAGATCGTGAAGTTGCGTGATGAGATAAGCCCGGAGACTCTGATCATCGGCAATGGCGATGTGGAGACTTTGGAGCAAGCAGAGGAATATACGAAAAAATACGGCTGCGACGGCGTCATGATCGGCCGCGGCATATTCGGCAAGCCGTGGTTCTTCGGCGGGGAAGAGAAGTCTCCTGCCGAGCGCCTCGCTGTCATGGCCGAGCATGCGCGCATGTTCGAGAAGGAATTCGACGGCATAAAGAGCTTCGACGTCATGAAGAAGCATTTCAAAGCATATGCGTCAGGATGGGACGGAGCCAAGGAATTGCGCATCGAGCTCATGGGGACCAAGAATGCTGAACAGGTGAAGGCTATCGTCGCTCGACATATCAAGCATTTACAAGCCAAAGGATAGACGTTTTTGGCCTGTGGATAAGTCGCTGGCAATGCGAACGATCGGTGCTATGATGGATTTTGAACTCGTTTTTTCTCAGAGAGGAGTTGCCTATGGGCTGATACACGCGAGCTATATGCTTCGCACAACACAGCATCACGACACGGTGATTATTTCCTTTCATAGTACACCCCCGCCGCTTTCGGGCTGCGGGGTCTTTTTATGAGAAAAATGGCCTCGGCTTTATTCTTCATAGGTAATGCCCTATACTTAGCCCATGGCAGTCCTCTACCGCACATACCGCCCGTCTTCATGGTCAGAAGTCGTGGGACAGAACCATATCGTCACCGCTCTCACCGACGCCGTCAAAAGCAAGCGCATCAGCCATGCGTATCTCTTTTCGGGCTCTCGCGGCACCGGCAAGACGACGACGGCGCGCATCTTGGCCCATGAATTGGGGACGACAGACGAAGACATATATGAGATCGACGCCGCATCCAATCGCGGCATCGACGATATCCGCAGCCTCCGCGAGCATGTCTCGGTCCTGCCGTTCTCGTCTCCATTCAAGGTATATATCATCGACGAAGTGCATATGCTGTCCAAAGACGCATGGAATGCGCTCTTGAAGACGCTCGAGGAGCCGCCGAAGCATGTGGTCTTCATTCTCGCCACTACCGAGCTCGACAAAGTCCCTGATACCATCATCTCCCGTTGTCAGACATTCTCGTTCCGCAAGCCCGGACGCGAGATATTGCGCGCCGAAATCTCCCGCATCGCCAAGAAGGAAGGCTTTGACCTCGATGCCGGAGCGGGCGACCTCATCGCCCTCCTCGGCGACGGATCGTTCCGCGACGCTCTCGGCATGCTCGAAAAGGTCATCTCTGCCTCTTCGGGCAAGAAGGTCTCTCGCGAGCAGGTGGAAGCATTGACCGGCGCTCCGCGCGCAGGTCTCGTCAATTCATTCATCGAGAGCCTGCTCGCCAAGGATGCCGACAAAGCCCTGGCCACGATCGGCCAGGCCGAGAAAGCCGGCATATCGATGAATACGCTCATGACGCTCATACTGGAGAAGATGCGCTTCATCCTGATCGTCCAGCATTCGCTCGAATCAGCGGCTTCGGTGAAGGGCAGGGTATCGGACGACGACTGGGCCTTCATCGGCGCTCAAGCCGCCAAGAAGGCATTGACGCCGGAGATCCTTGCGGTACTCTTGGGAGCTGCCGAGGGCATTGGCCGCGCCCGCATCCAGCAATTGCCGCTGGAGCTGGCGGCAGTCAGAATTTGCGGATCCGCCTCCGTTAAAGCTTCGGCGTGACAAGTCGTCTTGTTTTGTAGTCGTGATACGTCGAGTTACATTTACAATATTGCGGGATCGTCTAATGGCAGGACAGCGGCCTTTGAAGCCGTTTATCTTGGTTCGAATCCAAGTCCCGCAGCCACGCAATGAGGAACGCAGTGACGAATGGAGTGGGCGGGAAGGAAGCGCCCTGCGGCGCTTCCGTCTTGGATTCGAACGGCGGAGCCATGTTTCGCGAGCACGCGAAACAGGCGAGCCGGTGACCAGCCCGAACGAGCGGGCAGCGAGTGAGAGGCGAGGTCGAATCCAAGTCCCGCAGCA
>CAZSAV010000016.1:0-3235 GCA_964604805.1 uncultured Candidatus Saccharibacteria bacterium
GCTCATCTGGTAGAGCGCACCCATGGCATGGGTGAGGCAAGCGGTTCGAGTCCGCTATGGTCCACAATTGAGACAAATCTGCTTTTTTAAGCGACAATCGGCCATAGCGAGCCTGTGAATAACTCTTGACCGCTATGTTCCATTAGTTTTGCTATACTTATCTCAGTCTAGCATTATTAATTATCAGCAATAAAAATAACATGAAAGCTCTACACAGCATCTCGTTCGTTCTTCTCGTGATCGGCGGCTTGAACTGGCTCCTCGTCGGTTTCGGCTGGAACCTCGTCGACGCCATCTTCGGCGCCGGCAGCATGATCTCAAAGATCATCTACATCATCGTAGGCCTCGCCACGATCTACTTGATCTTCACCCACAAGAAGACCTGCAAGAACTGCGACAAGTCTGGAAGCTCGGCACCGATGATGTAATCATCAGCCGTCCTAACAAAAAACCACTCGATATCGGGTGGTTTTTTGTTAGAGCTGCCAGCTGCGCCTATTTGGCCTCGCATCCGCAATCACATTTTCCATCTGCTTTCGTGTGCTCATGGCCGCAGGCCGAGCATATTTTTGCATCTGCCATAATGGTTTGAGGAGATTAGGGCTGGTAAACCGACCACAGGCTATGAGTATAGCATCATTGTCCCCCGTTCAACAGTATATTTATGCGATATCCCGTGATGTATATGAATCTGTCCCAGAATTGCCTCACCCGAGCCAGAGCGATCTGTAAACGCTGATAGAATGTCAGCGAATCGTCCGGCAAAACGGCCACCTCGGCTATAGATTGCGGCGAGACATTGTCGGTAGCATCAAAAGCAGCGACGGTATAGACATACGATGACTGGGGTATGTCGAGCACATCAGAATAATGCGTGCCCTCGGTCGTCGCGAGAAGCTCCCCGTCGCGATAGAGCCGATAGCCGGTCACAGCAATATTATCGGTCGACGCGTCCCAGTCGAGGTCAATGTGGTGCGCATCGACAAAGCTCGCGCGCAGATTTTGAGGGATCGTCGGCGCAGTAGCGTCGACATTGTATGGGGTTAAAATGGTCGCTGTGCGGGGCATTCTATTCGATCTGATGAGCGATCCGTCGTTATGGGGATCGATAGCCCTCACCATATTGGTCAGCGGGTCGTTGAAATAGCTCGGTATCGTCGTGGTCGACTGCTGGCCGTTGTCGACTGCTACGGGCCACTGAATTTGGCCGGACGGCGTCGTCACCGTACCAGAGCCTGTATAAGTAACCTGGCCAGAGCTGGTTATCGTGACATTCGAGCCGCCCGTCGAAGGCGCGCCGGATGTGACGAACGTATGATCGTCAGATACAGAATCGCCGAATTCTTCTGATATGCGGAAATGATATGTCGTCCCCGGCTGGAGGCCAGTGAGCTTCCTTGTATGGAGGGCGGATCCAGGGCTCGTCGAGGTATCAGTGCTCTGGCCATATGACGCAGTGAGGCCGTATTCGATGCTGTCGTCTTGTGCGACCTTGTCTGTGACCCATGATATCGTAGCCGAATCCGCGGCGATGTTCGAAACAGTGATCGCCGATATCTGAGTCGGCAGGACCGCGCCGTCGTCGGACGGAGAGTTCTGATAAAGGTTCATGACCTCCTTCGTCGTCAATGCGCCATTGAATATGTAGAGCTCGTCTATCTTCCCTGCCGTGAAGGACGTCGTTCCGCCATGCGACATGAAATATACCGGGTAATTGCTGAGGTATGTGCGATTGTCTGATTGTTCGGGGGTCGAAACCGGCGTTGCGACTGCGCCGTCGATATAGAGCGTGAGCTCGTTCTGCGCATTCTGTGCTTTGTCGATGATGAATGCATAGTGGTGCCAGCCCGAACCAGGGAATGCATAGCATTTCGAATTATATCCGACATTCCCCTTGACCCGGAATGCGATCTCGCCTGTGCCGCATATGGGGTCATTCAAAGTGACAGAGAATCCTGAGATAACGGAGTCGAACTGCTCCGGCCCACTGATGACCGTCGACATAGCAGCGCCGGGCACGAGGTCCATCCAGAGCGCTATCGATCCCGGTGTGCCGTTCAGGTTGAAGCCGTTCATCACTGCCCACGAGCTTACGCCGTCGAAGGAGGCGCTCAGGCCGTGCACGCCGCTATCCCACCCTGTGTATGAAAGATCGATCCCGCGGCCATTCTTGGAATCATGGGCAACGGAGCCTTCTCCTTCATCGAATGAGAATGCGTCGACGAGCTGATAGTAGGGAGAGCTCGATATGACCTGCGCCGACTGCATCGACGAGGATAGGACGACGCTTTTCGTCGCAATGAGCGCGACCAAAGCGATGACGCTCATGCCTGCGTATTTTACGTCGCGGACGAATGCTCCTTGCGTGGAATGATCGTCGTTCATGTGGATGTGAATCACACAAATTATATCATGAATTTGATCAATAATATCAACACCTGCTTACTCGGTGCGCGGACTCGGTCGCGCCTCTCAACGCTTTGTTGATTTATTATCTGAATACAATCGAATAAGCATTTCTTTCTTATCTCTACGCCATTTCTTCAGCTGTACCTCACGAGCCCGCGCCTCTATGAAGGTAGGATATTCCTCCAGAAATACTAACTGGAAATTGCTTACGGACGTATACAATGCGCCTCTTTTAGCATTGTGATCGCGAAGCCTTCTTATAGGATCACATGAAACACCGATATAAAGTCGGTTGTTGGAATTCTTAATCATATAAACATATAACATCTTATGGAATATGTAGCCCTTCTAATCGCTCATTGCATTCGCTCTCTCAGGGCACTCGACTCGATGTATAAAAAATTCCTATATGAGAATAGGTGGCTTGCCACGAGCGAGTCCCTTGTGTCCTACAAGGACGAGTCGAGTGGACCCGAGCGGACTCGAACCGCTTGCCTCCTCATTGCAAATGAGGCGCTCTACCAGGTGAGCTACGGGCCCGTATGCTATTCGTTTTCCGATACAGACAACAGGGTAACACTTTTTCTATGAGAGCGCCAATTCTATGACGTGATGCACCAGCTCATGGGTGTCGCTGCCGACGGCGCGCAAGGCCTTAGGGACGAGCGACTCCTCGGTGAGCCCGGGGAGTGTGTTCACTTCGAGAGCGTAGATGCCTCGACGGGGATGGATGATGAAATCGGATCGCGAATAGTGCCGGAGGCCGAGCGCGCGATGGATCTTGGCTGACAGCTCCTCGATCGAGCGCTTGACCTTGTCGCTGAAG
>CAZSAV010000016.1:3245-9245 GCA_964604805.1 uncultured Candidatus Saccharibacteria bacterium
CCCGGCAACGAAGCCACGCGCCTGGCGCCAGCGCTGAAGGTGGCCGGCACGATCTCATCCGACTTCCCTTTGTATTTCGAATCACAATCGAAAAAATGATTGTGTGGGCGTATCTCGACGACCGGCAATGCATACAGTTCCTGGCCGCGGAAACCTTCGATGACTGCGCCGGTCGCTTCTATGCCTTGGATATACTCTTCGATCATCACCATATCGTCATGCTCCGCCGCCGCACGCAATGCAGAAGCAAGGTCAGAATAAACGCGGACGATAGACACTCCGACCGAAGAGCCGCTCGAGACGGGTTTCACCACAGCCGGCAAAAGCAATGAATGGAATAGCTCGCGAACTAGTGCATCAGCATTGTCATGTATCGCCTGAGAAGGCACTTCTCTAAAATATGGCGTCTGGATGCCGTTATCTTTGAAGATCTTTTTTGCGATGATTTTATTCATCCCTATAGATGAAGCCAATGCGGTAGAACCGGTGAATGGCATGCCATGAGACTCGAAAAATGATTGGATCTTTCCATCTTCCCCATATGTCCCATGGAGCGCATTGAATGCGACATCGATCTTTCCGAGCGCGTCTACGGGCGCGATAGCGACCCCGTCGATATGCCACGTCCCGTCTCTGTCTATGAATATGTCTCGAGGGATGAACCTCGAGTCCTGTTTCGAGCGCAATGCCGAGAGCACGGTCGCCCCTGAGGCCAAAGAGACCTCGTATTCATTGCTCGGCCCGCCGCGGAGGACCCCTATGCGGAGCGTGTGCTGCATGGCTCCATTATACGGCAACGATCCATATAAAAAAAGAAACCCGTTCCGGTTGTACGACGGAACGGGTCGGCGAGACGTATCCTAATTACGCAGTTGAGAAAAAATGATGGCACCCAACGGGTAAATGAAGATAGTATCCGTCTCTGTGAGCCTCCCGAGGAGCATAGTAGCATACAGACATGAAAAATAAAGCCCAATCTAGACGATGCGAGACCTGCGCTTCCTGTGGAATGCGATGGCGAATCGATGCGCTTCGGCATTCAGAGCTATGATAGCCTCGGAATGAGCGCGGATAGATGCCGCATCTCCGATCAATTTCGAGGCCTTATGGCGCTCGTCTTTGGTCACTGCGACGACAGGTATGTCTGAACGGCGCGATGCGAGCATGCGCTCTGCCGTCGCACGATGAGCTTCATTGCCGTCGACGACCACGAGATCGGGATACTGCCATTCGGTGTGATTGAGGCGGCGCAAGAGTATCTCCGTGAGTCCGGCGATATCGTTGTTCGCCTGGACGCGAAGCTTGAATTTACGATAGTCATTCTTGGCGAATTCTCCGTTGACCGATGCGACCATGACGCCGACCACATTCGTGCCGGATAGATGCGCGATATCATATGCCTCGATGCGGAATCCGTCTCCGACGCCATTCGCGGCCTTTGACGCGTCTTTCTTGATGAGCGCGATGTCGTTCACATGATCGAGAGCATACAAAAGATGCTTGTATTTTTGGGCTTCCTCGAATCTCCTGTCTGCGGCGCATGCGAGCATCTCTCTTTTGACTGACGAGCGCAATGCCCGTTTCCTTCCTTCAAAGAAGAGAATCAGGTGATCGATCGTCTTCATATACGACTCGTGCGCAGCAGTCTCCTGCTCGTCCGGGGAGCGTCCGAGAGCCTGATAGAAACGGTCATGGCGCGGATCTATAGACTTCTTGTCTTTATACGGAAACATCTTGCGCAATATCTTGAGCGCTTCTTTTATGAGGCCGCCTTGCGGATAAGGGCCGAATGCACGCTTGATCGGCACCGACTCGCCATCCTTCGGCACGACTTTTTTGCCTTTGATCTCATATGAGACGAGGAAATCTCGAGCGCGCGCTAGATAGAGCCGCGGCCAAGCCTCGTCGGTGATGACGACGTACTGGTCGCTCTTGTCGTCGCGTTCGTCGACATTATAGAAAGGCTGATATCTCTTGATGAGCTCGCTCTCCCGGAGGATAGCCTCGAGGACCGAGTCCGTCTTCTCGTATTTGAGAGAATGGGCCTTGGTGACCATATCGACGATGCGCGGGCCGCGGCTATCGATGATCTGCGCCGAAAAATAGCTCCTGACGCGGTCGCGGAGCGATGTGGCCCTGCCTATATACAGCGGCCTATTGCCGCGGTCCCGAAATATATAGACGCCGGGGGCATCAGGCAATTTGACTTTGTTCACATATTGACGCTTCATGCATTACAGAGTATCGTATGCCCAGATTAGTGCAAGCCAAAACCCCATACCGCAACCTATGAAAAAATACGGCACATACCTCTCTCAAGGCGAATGCCACGCAGACATGCTCACTGGCGGACAAGCCACCAAGCGGCCTGTGATCGCGCTCATCGCCATCATGATCGCATTGTTCGCAGGCTGTATCGCGGCATTCCTCGTCGCTACCGCCAAAAGCACCTCGGATGACGTCAACATGACGCTCATCATGCTCGCCGTTCTGCCGGCCGTGGCGATATTCGCCATCGGCGCGCACCTCATGAAAAACCGCAATTTCCAACAATAGGAGCTCGCATGGACATTCTCAAAGCCCAAAAGATGCGCGCCACTGCGCTGTGGATCGGCCTCATCATCGTCCTCGGCACGGTCTTCGTCATTTTCACTCGTATCGCCCTCATCTGCGCATTCGCAGTCGCCGTACTCGCCGGGGCTGCGCTGGCTCGGTTCTCGTGGTCCCGCAAACGCCACAGGAACGAGATCGCCCGCAGGAACATGGCGTACCCGTGAATCCCGCCCTCCGCCCTGTAACATCCGCGGAGACATCCCCCCGACCGCCCTTTTACCAACAAGGGCGGTTTTTTATTTCTTCAGCATCTTCTTCAGATACTGTCCGGTATAGCTCTTGGCGCTTTTCGCCACGTCTTCAGGCGTTCCGCGAGCGACGATCGTGCCGCCGCGCTCACCTCCTTCAGGACCGATATCGATGACATAGTCTGCATTCTTGATAAGATCGAGATTGTGTTCGATGACGACGACGGTATTTCCTTTGTCGACGAGCTTCTGCAATATATCGATGAGTTTCTTCACATCCTCATAATGAAGTCCGACTGTCGGCTCGTCGAGGAGGTAGATCGTTTTCTGTATATGGGCGCGGTATAGCTCTGACGAAATCTTCACGCGCTGAGCCTCGCCGCCTGAGAGCGTCGTAGCCGACTGTCCGAGCTTCACATAGCCGAGGCCCACATCCATGAGCGTTTGCAGGCGGTCTTCGATGGCCGGTATGTCCTTGAAGAAATCGACAGCCTCTTCGATCGTGAGCTCCAGGACCTCATGGATGTTCTTCTTTCTGTATTTGATCTCGAGCGTCTCTTTGGTGAAGCGCTTGCCATTGCAAACGTCGCAGGTCACATATACGGTCGGGAGGAAATGCATCTCGACAGCGATCTCGCCGTTGCCTTCGCAGGCCTCGCAGCGCCCGCCAGGCCTATTGAATGAGAATCTCCCCGCTCCCCAGCCTCGAGCGCGGGCTTCAGGCTCTGCAGCGAACATGTCGCGTATGTGCGTCCATGCGCCGGTGTATGTCGCCGGATTGGAGCGGGGCGTGCGGCCGATGGCAGACTGGTCGATCAAGATGACGCGTCCGGCATATTCGGATCCTTTGAATTCTTTGCAATTGATCGGCTCATTCGTCCTTGTGCGCATCTCGTATCGAGCCGCGAGGTTCTTGTGCAGTATCTCGTACATGAACGAAGACTTGCCCGAGCCAGACACTCCGGTGATGGCATTGAGCGAGCCGAGCGGCACGTCGACGTCCATATTCTTTATATTGAACGCATGCCCGCCGCGGATCATGAGCTTGCCCTTGGGTTCGCGCCTCTTTCCGGGAGTCTCTATCTTCTCCTCGCCGCGCAGATATGCGAGCGTCAACGATCCGGACGCATTCTTCTTGGCTGAAAGAAGGTCGTCCATATAGCCGGATACGACGACCTTGCCGCCATGCACGCCGGCGCCAGGCCCGATATCGACGATATAGTCTGAGGCATACATGGTATCCTCGTCATGCTCGACGACGATGATGGTATTGCCGAGGTCGCGCAAGCGCACAAGAGTCTTGATGAGACGGTCATTGTCGCGCTGATGGAGGCCGATAGTCGGTTCATCGAGCACATAGAGCGCGCCGACCAGGCCTGAGCCAAGCTGAGATGCGAGGCGTATGCGCTGGGCCTCTCCGCCCGAGAGCGTATTCGCCCTGCGATCGAGGGTCAGGTATTCGATGCCGACATTGACCATGAATGAGAGACGCGCTCCGATCTCTTTGAGCACGATCTTGGCGATATCGCGCTCGACGTCGGTGAGCTCGATATCCTTGAAATATGGCACTGCATGCTCGATCGACATGTTCGTGATGTCGACGATGCTCTTGTCTCCGATCTTCACATTGAGCGCTTCGTCGCGCAGACGGGCGCCATGGCAGGTCTTGCAGGGCGCGTCGCTCCAGATGCTCTCGGTGCCGAGGCCGTTGCAGGCCGCGCACGCTCCGTATGGCGAGTTGAATGAAAAGAGCCTCGGCTCGATCTCCGGGTATGAGAATCCGTCATACGGGCACATGAAGCGCACCGACATGAGCGTCTCATTCGGCGTCTTCTCGGCTGACGGGTATTCGATCTTGATCAGGCCTTCTGCCTCCTGGACAGCGCGCTCGAGAGCCTCAGAAAGGCGCTCGCGGGCATTCTCATTCGTCTTGACCGCATCAGCGCTCGTGCCTTCTTTGAATTCGCTCACGTATATCTCGTCGACCAAGACATCGATATCGTGCTTCTTATTCTTTTCGAGGACGATCTGGTCGCGCAATTTGTGAACGACGCCGTCGATGCGGACGCGCTCATACCCCTTGCCGAGGAAATCGTAGAGCATCTGATAATATTCGCCCTTCCTGCCGACGACTACAGGCGCATAGACGCGGATCTTTGCATCCGTAATGTCGACGCCGAAGACCTTCTTCGCTCGTGAGGTCTTTTCGGTCACGGTCTTGAGCACCGTCTCGAGGATCTCTTCTTTGGAAGTGCGTTCGATCAGGCGCCCACAGACGAGACAATGCGGCTTGCCTACGCGCGCGAACAATATGCGCAGATAGTCATATATCTCTGTGATGGTAGCGACCGTCGAACGAGGGTTATTGGAACGCGACTTCTGATCGATGGAGATAGCCGGCGAAAGGCCGATGATCTCGTCGACGTCGGGCTTCTGGAGCTTGTGGAGGAATTGGCGGGCGTACGCTGAAAGAGATTCGACATATCGGCGCTGGCCTTCAGCGAATATGGTATCGAAAGCGAGCGACGATTTGCCCGAACCAGAGAGTCCGGTGATGGCGATCATAGTGTTGCGCGGCATCTCGACGGTGATGTTCTTGAGATTGTGGGTGCGTGCGCCCTTGACGATGATCTTTTCCTCGCCGTGTATCGGCTTGTGTTTTCGCTGTTCAGGCATAGTGGCGCGATAGTATCACGAAACAGGGTTTTTATCAATCGGCATCGCCATATCGAGGCCTATTATAGCCATATCTATATATTGACATTATACTACTAAAGTGCTATAATGCTGACAGATTTCGGGCTCAAACAAACCCGATACATGAAAGGCTCATTCAATATGGAGAACTATCTGAAAGTCACAGTCGTAAAGCCGAAGGAAATCATCAAATTGGTCGGCATCATCGTCGGGATCGTGATTGCGGCATTACTGGTCTTTACCTGCATTGCCGAACATTTCACGCTCAAAGGTCAGTTAGCCGAAGCGCGCGAACAGATCATCCGCCACGAAAAGCAAGAGCGGATGCTGACCGAGCTCGCGGGCAAAGCAGTTCGGCCGACATATGGCATCAGCCGATTGTCCGACGAGGCTGCCAAAACCTGGGCGACGATCCTTCCCTACTCATCTGAACTCAAGGAGTGCAACCTGCTCAGGGAGAACGGATATAATTACCAAGTCGCATTCCGTCCTATCGGATATC
>CAZSAV010000016.1:9255-9531 GCA_964604805.1 uncultured Candidatus Saccharibacteria bacterium
GGGACATATGGACAGCACTATGTCATCGTGACTGGCATGCGAAACTTCAGCCGTTACGGGACATTGACGTTCGATCCATGTCTCGTCATCTACACCGGAGTGATGGGCGGCGGCCTCCAACGGATGGACCCTATCGCCCGCACGATCGAGTACTATACGAACGGCGAATGGCACCAAGACCAGCATCTGCTTGATTCGAAGATGTTCGACGAATACGCTCAAAGCGTTCTGGCGAACCTCGACTCCATCAAGCCTAAGAAGGAAACCAAGCTGTGA
>CAZSAV010000017.1:0-439 GCA_964604805.1 uncultured Candidatus Saccharibacteria bacterium
CTGTGACAGCCGGGTTGATGAGGGGGAATAACGAAGCGTCCTTGATGAAGCTCGATGCCATGATCGTGTTTGTGGCAGTGACCGGCGATACGACGAGCATGCTCGTCCTCGATCGATCCTCTCGGATGAATGCAATGAAGAGGGCTCCGATGACGCAGAGCACTGTCGCCTGGATTAGTATCAATTTCTTGCTCATATCATTATCACCATACCACATCCGTATCGATGTCATAATGCCCGACTTTGATGCGGGTATCGCATGCGAACTTATATCCGGCTTTGCCGGCATTCTCATAGAAATAGAGGTCCTGAGTATACACCTTGGCGCCGACGTCGGGTATGAACTCTTGTTTCGTCTCGAACCACGGGCGAGAGATCTTTGGGTCCTTGAACATATCTATCTTGAAGAGGTTGAACCCCATGCCGAGCCCGCGCGCCT
>CAZSAV010000017.1:528-9439 GCA_964604805.1 uncultured Candidatus Saccharibacteria bacterium
GTTCGACGCCGGGATCGCCATATATCATCGGTTGACCGCCCTCCCCTTTGGTCCAATATAGGCCGCCGACGACATCATACGCATCCATGCTTTCATAAAGCTTTATGAGCCCGTCCGGAGGCGGCAAGTTGTCTTCCTCGATGGTGAGCATATATTTCCACTTCGACAGCTCTGGATTATTCAAGATCATTTCGACGGCCATATTATATGCCTGCCCGACTTCATACCCTCTGATGAAGATCGGCCCGATGCACTTCTGGTTCATCGGACGGATGAGGCCCATCCATGCCTGGACGACGCGATCGGATATCTTGCCGCGAGTCGGACAGACGATGACCGTCGAAAGGTCGCGGTATGTCTTCCCTTTATTCAACCTCTCGACGGTCGCGGCGAGATCGGCGTTGTTGAGGCCGAGATTCAGGTTCTCTATGACGATTGCAGGATTCATGTCTATGTAGAAGCGAAGAAGCGCATATATGGGCGCACCGTTATGCTAGCCGATATAGCCGACAATGCAACCGTCGACGGCAGATTGGTCTGGCCTGCGGAAGTGAAGCTTCCGTTCGCGAGATACCAATTGCCGCCGATATTCCTCGTCGCATTCGTTCCGCTCGTGAAGCCAGACGAGAACGAGCCGAGCGGCGCGCCGTTCTGGAGCTGTGCGATTCCTGCCACGGATATCTTGAGACCGCCGGATACGCTGCTCGAAGAGATTCGATTCATCAGGCCGAGCCAATAATTCCCGGGCGCCAAGACGGAATTGACCGGGAGCTGGAATGCTTTGACGCCCGTGTACGCAGAGGTCAAACTCGATCCGGCGCTCGACGTGATGCCGTACGTGAAGCCTGCGCTATTGGTCGACGTCGGTTGGCTCACGGTGAACGTCGAATTGTTCCAAGACATCGCCAAGCTGAACGAGCTCGAGGTGACCTGGCTTAATATAGACGAATTGGCGCCGGCACCGCGGGTATAGAGGCCGTAATTGAGAGTATATGATTGCGAACCATTCGATGTTCCGAGCGTTAAGAAGGAGACGGAAGCAGCGAGGTTCATAAAATCGGCATCGACGTAATTTCCTATATTAAACTGTAGAAAGGAAGCTGGTCCCGAGGTGTTGCCATTTGAGCTCAACAATGCGGAAGCGGACACTGCTGGATAGGGCTCATAGCTCTGAAATGTGATGTCGCCTCCCGCTCCGAACGATGCCGAAGCGGTGATCGTATTGCCGTTGATGCCGAACGAGACGTTATTGGAATTTGAAAAAAACACCGTGCCGGCGCTCGCCGCCGTGCCTCCGGCATTGATGCCGGCGATCGTCGTCGTGCCCGTTGTGCCGAGCGCGTTGATGATCCCCCCCTCGCAGATGAGGCCTTTCGATGTCGTGAAGTTGTACCACATCTCGCCGTTCACTGTGCATGTCTGGCCGACATAGTCCGCAGTATTCTTGACGTCGAGAGCGAGATAGACCGGATTGGCCGTGCCTGCGCCATTGGTCGTGCCGATGCGCACGAGGCTGTTGGTTATGTCGTTCTTGACGAGCGGCATATTGGTCGCCGACATGGCATATCCCGAAGAGAGGATCTGCTGGCGGGGCGTCATCGATTCGAACGAGCCGCCGGTGCATGTCGCCGAGGTGACATTATAGACGTCCACCTGCAGGTATGCGGTCGATGTCGTCGAGAAATCGAATACGCTCGAGCTCAGCGTGTCTGCCTGGCCGATGACCGAGGTAAAGACGCCGTCGGTCGATGTGGCGACGGTATTCGACGGCGTGCCCCCGGGCCAGAGCTTATTGCCGCCGGATGCGGCGTCGTATATAGAGAATCGGACGCAGTACGGAGAGCCGGTGCCGCCCAAGGCATTTCCGGACGAATCAGTCAGTCGGCCTTCATAGGCGATCTGCATCGGCACCCCGAGGGCGGCATTGGTGCTCTCGGGCCAGATGAGGCGCGCGGCCAATGATACCGACAAGACGACGGTGAGAACGGCTTGGATGCAGAGCAGGATGCCGACCGCGATCCGATTGCGATGCCTGGTCAGATACAGTTGTACTTTTCCGTCTTGTATGGACATGCTATTCGAGGGACATATGCGACAGGCTCTTGTCGACGTCGGCATAGCGCGCGACGAACGACGACTCCAATTCCTTCTCGCTCGGATACCCGGCGTCATTCACATGAAAATTGGCGTGCACCGAGAATTCGATCGGCGACACCATCTTGAAGAAATAGGTCTCGGTCTTCCGGCCCTTCTCATGAGCGAGCGTATATTGCCAGCCGAAATCCCGGACATCGGCTATCGATTCCGGCTTCAAAAAGGCGCCCATGATCTCGTCCGTCGGTATGACCGCGCCTACGCGATACAGAATATCATAGTTGAACCCGTGGGCCATCGGGATAACTTTGGGGTAAAGGGCGCTGAGCACTCGGAGCGCCTCTTTCGGCAGGCCGGACTCAGCCGGCGGGCGATGCTTCTTGTCCTCGAGGCGCACGCGGCCGGGCTCGAAGACCCATTGCAAGCCGAGATTGGGGAAATCGAATATGCGTGTCGCCAGAGCCGGGTGGTCGGAGAACATGCTGCCCTGCGCGGCGGCGGAGGAATAGAGCGCGAACATCTGCGCCGGATCGGGCGCGGCAATGCTCCCCTCTTTGAACGAGAAGACGACGTTCGAACGATCGATATGCTTGGCGGTGATGTTCATACTATTGTTCTATCATCTTGACCGTGGTCGAAGCGGTGATCGATATCGGGAATATGTCCGATATCGGCGTCCACGAGCCGGTGGTCCCTTCGGAAGCCGTCAACATGTAATAGGTGCCGCTCGGTATGTCTTGGGCTAGGTCCGCGAGATCGAAGCTGAACGTCTTGCCGGGGCATTCATGGGCCTGATTGACGATGAAGGAGTTGCGCTTGTCCATGAAATCGCTCTGATTTTTATATACGATGATGACGAAATACGCGTCCGTGCAATTGCCAGAGACGGTCATAGACGCGTCCGCTCCCTTGATCCTGACGTCGCCCTTGGCGGTGTCGGCATGGATGCGAGAAGCCGATCCTTTTGATGAGAACAAGAGCTTCTTCTCGATGAGAGCGCTTTTGACATGGACCCGCGGAGCCGGCGGGGTCGGAGCGTCCTTGGCCGCGTCAGGAGCATCAGCGAGGAGCGCGTCAACGGCGTCAGTGACAGCGGATAAGCCGTCTGAAGCTATCTCTCCCACCGTCTGGCTGTACTGGACATTGAGAGCGATGCTATCGAGATAGATGTCAGGTTTCTCATCGATGGTCGGCAATGCCGAGACCATGACCTGCATATGCTTCACATCGTCCCACGATTGCACAGGTATCTCGACGGAATAATTCTTCCAATTGGCACGATTGACCTTGCCTATGGACGTCCAGCGTATGCCGTCAAAGCTATAGCTCACATCGAGAAAATCTCCCGACGTGAATGTTGGAGCGGCGGGAGCTTCGGCCGCATGAGCGGTGTCGGCAAAGTACGAGAGCAGTGCGTCTTGCACAGCCTTGAATACGGCGCGAGATTGCGGACCGCTCGACGTCGATGTCCCTTGATCTGCCGGTTGAGCCGGTGCGGACTGCTGTTGCGGCGGCGCGACTTGTGCCTGCGTTCCATCTACCGCTGTCGTTCCTTCAGGTTGAGGCGCGGGCGTCGGCAGGGTCGATGTCGCGGACTCTGCGGCTGGCGTCTGAGCATTCTCAGTCGTCGTAGCGGTCTGTACAGGCGCCGAGCTCGATGCTGCAGCCGTCACCGCATCGATCGCAGCGGCTTGATTCGGATTGGTCGGCAATTGTATGTACTGCGCTGTGGTCGTCGGAGCCTGCGAATTCCGTATATCGAAGCCGGTGGCGGGCGCGACGAGATGCTGTCCATCAGTCGAAAACGCATCAGGATTATTCGCTGTCGTCGTACCCGCATCGCCGAATGCCATGGACCAATTGAAAGTCACGACGGCCTTCTTGGGAGCGTTCTTGGCTCCTTTTGCATTGAAATATCCGCAGAATATCTGCGAGCCCACGGTCGACTGGAGATATGCAGAATTCTGTATGGTGAAATCAGAAGGCGACGCATCGGCTCCGACCGAAGCTGGACCGCTCGCATGCTGCGGCGACTGCCAGCCGCCGAGACAGAAACTCGGATAATAGGTCGAACTGGCCGCTTCGGCTGGAGCGGCTTTCGTATATATGTGGATGACGATGAAGAGAAGGAAGCACCCGGAGACGAGACCTATCGCGGTAGCGACTAGCCGGAACGCTTTGTGTTGTAAGCGGTTTTTGCCGTTCATTATTGGCATAAGTATATCACATGCTTACACCTTCAAATACCTGCGCGCGGCTATATAGCTCGATATGCCGCCCAAAATGATGCCGGCACCCATGATGATGATGAATATCTGGCTGAAATTGTCGACGAAATACTTGGAAAGGACGTTCACTACCAATTCGAAGTCAGAAGCGACCTCTACGCCTGCAAATCTGAGGATGACAGCGTCGCTCCAATATGCGAATGCGGCCATGAGCACGAGGGCGATGATGCCTGAGATGACGCCGTACATGATGCCCGAGACGACCAGGGGCCCGCGCACGTATATATTGCTCGCGCCGACGAGCTTCATGACCGATATCTCGTCCTTGGCGGTGTAGATAATGAGGCGGATGGTATTGAAGACCACGATGATGGCGACGGCGATCAAGATGATGGCGATGATTGATCCTGCCTTCTCGACGGCAGGAATGATGTTGCTCAGCCGATCTATGATGAGCTTGTTCTGCTCATAGTTGACCTTTTCGACGAGCGGCGTGCCGTCGGACATGGTCGCATTCTTGTTCTCGAGGAAGTTAGCGATCGAGCCATATTGTCCCGGCTCCTTCGCCTTGATATTGAGGGTGGCCGGGAACGGGTTGTCCCCGATCTCTTGGAGGCCTTGCATGATGAGGGCATTGTCTTGCCACTTCGCCTTGAAATTGGCGAGGACGGTGGCCGGCGCGACATATGTCGTGCTGGCGACCTCCGGCAATTTGTTGATGTCTTTTTGCAGAGCGAGTATATCTGGCTCAGGCGCATTGAGGGCGAAATAGACGTTGATGTCTACCTTGTCTTTGACGTCGGCGATGAGCGCGCGGCCGAATGCTCCCGCGAATATGATGCCTCCAAAGGAAATGAGCGTGAGCGTGATCACGACCACGGCAGCGAACGACAGGAAGCCGTTCCTCCAGAAATTGACGAAGCCGGTGCGCGTGATGCGCTTGAAGGTGGTGAATACCATAAATTCATTATACAGAAATTGACCTAATTAAACTAATGTCTAATTCACCAAAAATCAGGCGCTTAGGAATTAGGACAATTAGTAATTATAAAATGTACCTTCCCTCCTTATCGTCCCTGATGACCTTTCCATTCTCCATGGTGATGACGCGGCCTTTGACTGTATCGACGACGCCTTTATTGTGAGTGGTGAGCAGCACGGTCGTTCCCAATTCATTTATTTTCTGAAGGATGCGGATGATCTCGTACGTATTGGTCGGATCGAGGTTGCCGGTCGGCTCGTCGGCGACGATGATGTCTGGCTGAGTGACGATGGCGCGAGCTATAGCGACTCTCTGGCGCTCTCCACCTGACAGTTCCTTGGGGAAATTCCATATCTTGTGGCCGAGGTCGACCAATTCAAGCACATGCGGAACGTCTGCGGCTATCTCGCTATCCTTGCGGCCAGCGGCTTCCATGGCAAAAGCGATATTCTCATACACGGTCTTATTGGGAATGAGGCGATAGTCCTGGAATACCGTGCCGATGCGGCGGCGCAGTTTGCTCATCTGGCGCTTGCCGAGCTTGTGGATATTGGCTGATTCGAAAAAGACGGCTCCTTCCGTCGGCCAATCCTCAGCGATGAGCATCTTCATGAGCGTTGTCTTGCCCGCGCCTGAATGACCGACGATCGTCACGAATTCCTTGGGTTCGACTCCGAAGCTGACCTTGTCGAGAGCGACCGATTTGTCAGGATAGACTTTCGATACTTTGTCGTAGTAGATCATATGGTCAGTATAGCAAGGGCTCAAGGTATAGGGTAGAGGGAAAAATTAACCTAATTATCTAATTTCTAATTTACCTAAATGCACAGATACGAAATCTTGTTAATTTAAGTTACTTAACTTTCTTATAAATGGAATTTAAGATGAGATTGATTTCGCGCGCCTCTTTCCATAATTTCCGTGCATCCTCTTTTACCGCCGGCTCCGCGATGGCAATCATTCTTAGAAAATGCTTCGATTCGCGTGATTCTTTTTTAGCAATGCCTATTTTGTGCTTAAAATCCTGTCTACTCTCAGCGTCATCCGCTTCGCAATAATTCGCACCTACCGAAGTCCCGCATTTAACCAACTGATTAATGAGAGGCCTCGTAATCTCATCTTTTCTTAACTGTCTGCAAAATTTGATAATTTCCTCGCCAAAAAGAGCAGTTCTCTCTTCTAAATCGTATTTCCTTTTAACTACAGTCGCTGCCATGTTTAGAAATTAGACCAATTAAGAATTAGGTCAATTTTAAAGATCCTTCTCTGCTTGAACGAAATCTTCTATGTCTCCCTCGAGCACTTTGTCTACTTGAGCTGTCTCAAAATCGGTCCTATGGTCTTTGACCATTTTGTATGGATGAAGCACGTATGAGCGTATCTGATTGCCCCATTCTATAGACGTCGTTGAAGAGAGCTGCATGCCCTTCTCTTGTGCGATGCGCTCATCTTCCATGCGCTTCCATATCTTGCCGCGGAGGATGTCCATGGCCTTCTCGCGATTTTGAGCTTGGGAGCGCTCAGACGTCACATGGATGGAGATATTCGTCGGCTTATGGAGCAAGCGCACCGCCGTTTCCCTCTTGTTCACATTCTGTCCGCCAGGACCGCCAGACTTGGCGATGGAGACCTCTATATCAGCGTCGGGAATGACGATATCGTTCGCAGACGTCTTCTCGAATTCAGGGATTACTTCCACCATCGAAGACGATGTCTGGCGCTTCTGGTTGGCATTGAATGGCGAAATGCGCACGAGCCTATGCACGCCAGATTCGTTCTTGAGCGTGCCGTATGCGCTCTTTCCGAGCACTTCGACGGTGATGTTCCTGTATCCGCCGTGATCATTCTCATTGACGTGGATGACGGACCAGCCCCAGCCCTTTCCTTCTGCATACCTTCTATACATGCGGACGAGCATGGCCGAGAAATCTTCGGCATCATCGCCGCCAGCGCCAGACAATATAGAGAGGATGGCATTGCCCTTATCGTATTTTCCGATGCCTTCGAGGCTGTCTTTGAGATTCTGGAGCTCTTTGATGCTCGCCTGGGCCTTGTTCTTGTCTGACCAGAAATCGCCGGAGGCCATAGCGGCCTCCAGTTCTGCTATCTTGGCTTCGATCTTTTCCTTGTCTGTAGCCATGGATACAGGATAGCAGAGTTGCAAAAAAAGGCCTATATGCTACGATACTGACCACATGAAGTCCCTCCTTCCCTATATCCAGATAATCCTGTCTGTCATTCTGGTTGCCTCTATCCTCCTCCAGCGCACGGGCGCCCAAGTCGGCGGAGCATTCGGCGGAAGCGACAATTTCAGCTCGGCATTCCATACCCGCCGCGGCCTCGAAAAAGGGCTCTTCACTGCAACGATCGTCATTGCGATCCTATTCGCGATATCTGCTTTGCTCAACCTTATCTAAATCAGAACTATCTAATATATTAGAAATCCGAAGCGCTAGATCCTAAGCTCTAAACAAATTCGAAATCCAAAGTTCAAATAGGTAGACTGTGAATATCGTTGAATTTTGAGTTTAGAATTTGTTTAAGATTTAGAGCTTAGCGCTTAGAACTTCCTTTTCTATCTTTATTGTGACTGAAAAACCTCCAAAAGAATTGCGCTTCAAAGACAGCGAATCCATACTCGGCTATATCAGGCACTTCTCATCGACAGAGAAGGCCGTATTCGGCGCGTTTTTCATCGTAGCCATCGTCACCGTCGCCATCATGGGCGCGCGCCTCAATTCATATTTCATGACGCAGATACCGGGCTATGGCGGCGAGCTCCGCGAAGGCGAGGTCGGCCTGCCGCGCACCATCAACCCGATCCTCGCGATCACCGATGCAGACCGCGACATATCGTCGCTCGTCTACTCTGGGCTCATGAAATGGAGCGACGGCAAGCTCGTGCCCGACATAGCCAAGACGATAGCCATTTCCCAGGACGGACTCACCTATGACTTCAAGCTCCGCGACGGCGTGACCTTCCAAGACGGGACGCCGCTCACCGCCGACGACGTGGCCTTCACCATACAGAAGATCCAAGACCCGGTCTTGAAGAGCCCGCGCCGCGCCGATTGGGCCAATGTGACCGTCACCGTCGTTTCCCCGAAAGAGATCCGCTTCGTCTTGAAGCAGGCTTACTCGCCGTTCCTCGCCAATACGACCATCGGCATACTGCCCCAGCACATCTGGAGCTCGGTCAACGACGACCAATTCATCTTCAGCCAATACAATACCGAGCCGGTCGGCTCAGGCCCGTACAAGGTCTCGTCAGTGAGCCATGACAGCGGCGGGATACCGACCATCTATCAGCTCTCGACATGGAGCAAATACTACGGCCATGAGCCGTACATATCGAGCGTGAGCTTCACATTCTTTGCCGACGCCGACAAGGCACTCTCAGCGCTCGACAGCGGCGAGATCGACAGCTTGAGCGCTGTGTCCTCTTCGGATGCAGCTCGCCTCGCTTCGGACAAAGCCCAGCCGTACCGCGTGATGGAGGCCGCTCTGCCGCGCATCTTCGGCGTATTCTTCAATCAGAGCCAGGCGCCTGTCCTCGCCGACAAGACGGTCCGGCAAGCGCTCGACATGTCTGTCGACCGCACGGCCA
>CAZSAV010000018.1:0-236 GCA_964604805.1 uncultured Candidatus Saccharibacteria bacterium
GGGCGGAGCTCGAGAAGCTCCTCGAGCGATTGAGCGGGCTCAATCTCGACCGCAGGAGCATCCTCATCGCATTGGGCGGAGGTACAATCGGCGACGTCGCGGGCTTTGCGGCATCCATATATCTCCGTGGCATCCCATATGTCCAGGTGCCGACGACTCTCGTGGCGCAGGCAGATAGCGCGCACGGAGGGAAGACGGGCATCAATTTTCTGGGATACAAGAATCAGATCGGCTCG
>CAZSAV010000018.1:246-9394 GCA_964604805.1 uncultured Candidatus Saccharibacteria bacterium
GCTCGTTCCATCTGCCGCTAGCCATCGTCCTCGACGAGAGATTCATCGCGACGCTCTCGCGAGAGCAGGTCATAGACGGCCTCGGAGAGATATTGAAAGCAGGCTTCATCAGGGACGCGTCTATCATACGATTGCTCGAAAAGCATACCGTCGACGACCTTATCGGAAGCTCGGATATGCCAAAGATATTGAGGAAGGCCATCGCGGTCAAGGATTATTACACAAAGAAGGACCTCAAAGACAATGGATCGCGGCAATTCCTCAATGCCGGTCACACCATCGGTCACGGCATCGAGCTCAAATATGGCCTGAGCCATGGCAGGGCAGTCATCGAAGGCATGCTTCAGGAGCTCCGCTTCACCGAATCCCTCGGTTTGACCCCATTATCGGTCAGAGAGCGCCTCATGAGCCTGCTCAAAGGGCTCGGCATCGAGACGCGCGGAGATATGAAGCCTGATTGGCAGACTATCATCCATGATAAGAAGGTGAATGGAGGGAACATCGATTTTCCGGTGATCACGGGTATAGGAAAATCTGAGCTCGTCGAGCTCGGATTGGATTCCTTGAGAAAATTCCTTATTTGATCCCGAGCGCCGCTCGGAGCTTCGGCTCATCGAAGCCGACGACGACCTCGCCTCCGAGGTCGATCACAGGGACTCCCATCTGACCGGTCTTGTCGATCATCTCTTTGCGCCTGTCGAGGTCTGATGCGACGTTGTACTCGGTGAACGCGACATTATTGGCCTTGAAGAACGTCTTTGCCATGTTGCAATAGACGCAGGTCGGGGTCGAATATATCGTGATATTCTTCATAGAAATAGTAATGAGTGATTAGTTAGTAGTATCAACCAAATGTAAGGCTAATTATAGCATATACATATAGTTTGCAAGGCGGTTTTGGCTGTTCGTGTGATATAATCTGCGGATATATGCCGTATGCATCTCTATTCTCTTCGATCTCGAGCCATCTCGAGGCTATCATAGCCGCGGGGGGCTATCCGTTGCTCTTCGTCACCGTCCTTTTTGAGGGAATACCCCTCGTCGGCACCGTGGTGCCTGGCCATGTCGCCATCATTGCGGCAGGATTCTTCGCCAAAGTCGGCATATTCAACATATGGTGGGTCCTCGGCATATCTATAGTCGCGGCATTGATCGGCGACTATATCGGTTTTGCGCTCGGGCGTGCATACGGCATGAAGCTCATCGATCGCCTCCGCAGATATTTCTTCATACGCGACTCTCATATAGAGAAAGCGACCACTTTGCTCCATGCCCATACGGGCAAAGCCATGATCATCGGCCGATTCAGCCCGGTGACGCGCGCGCTCATGCCGTTCCTCGTGGGCACGGGCAAGACCTCTCCGAGCCGGTTCGCTTTCTTCAACATCGTGGGGGCGATATTCTGGGCCGGCCTCTCGGTCGGCGCGGGATATCTCTTTGGCGCAGGTTACCATGCCGCCGCTGGCCTCTTCGGCAAGGCCGTGCTTGGCGGCATCGCCCTCTCGCTCTTCATCGTCTGGGGGTATCATTTCGTAAACGCTCGCTTCCATATCTTCAAAAAGTACGAGCTCTTCATGGCAATCTTCAGCGTCCTCTCCCTCTGGGCCCTCGCCAAGACGATACAAGATGCCGTCTCCGCCCAGTCGTTCCTCACCAGCTTCGATGTCGCTGCCAACCTTTTTATGTATCAGCACGCGACTCCGGCTCTCATCGCTGTCGCGACGTGGGTCACGAATATCGGCGGCACCGTAGTCCTGTCATGCATCGGAACTCTGCTCGCGATCAGGTATCTCTTGCTGCATAAGTGGCGTTCGGCCGCCATCATGATCCTCGGGCTCGGTTCGGTCGGCATCGCTATCGGCATCATGAAGGAATTCTTCATGCGCGCTCGTCCTGAGAATGCGGTGTACCTCCTTGTGAACGACCCGAGCTTTCCGAGCGGGCATGCGGGCGTCGCCGCGGCTTTCTTCGTCTGCATCGCATATATATTCGCGCCGAAGATCCGTTCGTGGATCGGGAGGGAATCGTTCATCGTGGCCTGCGTCCTCGCGGCCATAGCGGTCGGATTGAGTCGAGTCGTCCTCAATGTGCATTGGGCATCGGACGTGATCGCCGGCTGGTCTCTCGGCATATTCTGCGCCAGCTCGTCGATATTGCTCGTCAGATATCTGAGCGAGCTCGCTATGAAGGAAGATAGGCGATGATTCTTTTATAAACAGGAGGTTTCAGGTACAATCACATCATGTATACACTCGTTTTGGTTCGTCATGGGGAAAGCGTATGGAATAAGGAGAATCGATTCACCGGCTGGGTCGATGTCGATCTGTCAGAGAAGGGGATCGCAGAAGCGCACGCTGCAGGTAAGGCTCTGAAAGAAGCCGGTTTCTCCTTCGATCTCGCATTCCAGTCGGTCCTTTTGCGCGTCACGCGCACGCTCGATATCATCCTCGAAGAATTGGGGGAGAAGGGCATCGAAGTCAGGACGTCATGGAAGCTCAATGAGCGTCATTATGGCGCATTGCAGGGCCTGAACAAGTCTGAGACAGCCAAAAAGTATGGCGATGAGCAGGTCAAGATCTGGCGCAGAGGCTATGACGTAGAGATACCCCCTATCGATGAAGCGAATAGCATGTTTCCCGGAAATGACCCCTTGTATGCCGGCGTACCGAAGCAGGATTTGCCGCGCTCCGAGAACCTCAAGGATGTCGTCGAGCGAGTGATACCGTATTGGAATTCGGACATCGTCCCCGAGATCCAGAAAGGGCGAAAGGCCATCGTCGCAGCCTCAGGCAACAGCTTGCGCGCGCTCGTAAAGCATATCGAGGGCATATCTGATGCCGATATCGTCGAATTCAATTTTCCGACAGGCATACCGTACATATACGAGTTCGATGGCTCGATGAATCTGCTCAATAAGCGCTTTCTCGCTGATCCTGAACAGGTGAAAAAGGCGATGGAGACCGTCGCCAATCAAGGGAAGTCGTAGGATATTCCATAAAACTCATATTTGTGTCGTAATTGTGGGCACTATTACATCATGCCGGGGGAGTTCGGATCTTCCACATTATTACAATGTAGGTTTTGACGCCTCGTCAACTCGGTGAGGCAATCATGACCTCTCTTGCGAGGGGATTATAATTCACTGGTCCGCCAATCGTTATCAGCGGTCGGACATGCGGGAGCTAACCCACCCGTACATACTAAAATGGGAAAGAAACCACAGACCGAGGTTCCGGCACAGCCGGCCACTCCTCCGGCTCCGACTGCGTAATACGGAATCGGAAATGCCCCACAGGGGCATTTCTTGTATATGGACCACCAACCTTAGAGCCTAAGTTTAGAATGTGCATTTGCAGACGCAACAAAGCCCGCTTTCGCGGGCTTTGTTGCCATAATGGCCACTCGTTACACAGAGAGAGATTCTATAAATATAAGGTGGTATCCGTATTCGGCCCGGGGGCCAGATTTTTTTGGATACCTGTATTGTTTAGTTAAGGATCTTCTCCATGAGTCGGTGCGCCTAAGATAAGTCTAATACTTCCACCCATAGAGTCAAAGAAAGATGGAGGACAATCCTGTTTACAAGCTGTGCATAATGCGCAGCTTTTTGTGGATATCGAGTTAGCACACACAAATCGATATTGACGGGAGGCCTAGATGTATTTCATCGTCAATTATGCGCGCTTGAAGATGCTTTTTCCGGTGTAAACGGCTGCAGCTCCGAGCTCTTCTTCTATGCGGAGCAATTGGTTGTATTTGGCGACGCGCTCGGATCGCGACAGTGAGCCGGTCTTGATCTGTCCGACGCCTGTGCCTGCGGCGATGTCGGCTATGGTCGTATCCTCGGTCTCTCCCGAGCGGTGCGAGATGACCGATGTATAGCCGGCTTTCGAAGCCATGGCGATCGCATCGAGCGTCTCAGATATCGTGCCGATCTGGTTGATCTTGATGAGGATGGAGTTGGCGATGCCTTCTTTGATGCCTTTGTCGAGCCTGACGATATTCGTAACGAAGAGGTCGTCTCCGACGAGCTGGATCTTGCCGCCGAGCTTCTCGGTCATGAGCTTGTAGCCGTCCCAGTCGTCTTCTGCCAGGCCGTCCTCGATCGATACGATCGGATATTTTGCGACGAGCGTCTCATACCAGGCGACCAATTCTAAGGATGAAAGCGATTTGCCGTCGCGCTTCAATTCGTATCTTCCATTCTTGTAGAATTCGGTGGCTGCCGCATCCATGGCTATGAATATATCGACGCCCGGCTTGTAGCCAGCCGCGGAGATAGCCTCCATGATGAGCTCGAGCGGCTCTTCATTGGACGACAGAGTCGGCGCAAATCCGCCTTCGTCGCCGACGGTGGTCGCCAAGCCTTTGTTTGCCAATATCTTTTTCAATGCATGGAATATCTCTGCTCCAGCGCGTAAAGCCTCAGTGAAGCTCTTCGATCCCGCCGGGACGACCATGTATTCCTGGATGTCTGCTGAGTTCTCTGCATGGGCGCCGCCATTCACTATATTCATCATGGGGACGGGCAGTCGCACCGGATGTCCTGTGGCGCTCGCGCTCTGGAAATAACGATAAAGCGGCACCTTTTGGCTCTCTGCCATGGCGCGCGAGAATGCCATGGAGACGCCGAGAATAGCGTTGGCGCCGAGCTTGGATTTATTCGGCGTGCCGTCGAGGGCGATGAGAGCGGCATCGAGAGATTTCTGGTCGAATTCTTTTCCGGATATAGCTGAAGCGATCGCTCCGTTCACATTGGCGGCGGCTTTCGATACGCCCTTGCCTCCATAGCGGGCTTTGTCTCCATCGCGAAGCTCGATGGCTTCATGGCTGCCGGTCGAAGCGCCCGAGGGCACGGCGGCTCTGCCGAACGAGCCGTCAGAGAGCGCGAGGTCGGCTTCGACAGTAGGGTTTCCTCGCGAGTCTAATATCTCTCGTGCGCGGACCGATGTGATAGTTGGCATATGTATGCAGATTTAATGCGCGCGACCGTCGTGCGCGGGATAATGTATCGATGCGTCAATCATATCAATGTTGGAGCGGCGCGGCAATTCGTGCTACGGTATAGCCATGAAAGACAAGCAGACCTCATGGGGATCGGTGGCAGAATGGTATGACGGCCTCGTCGAAGATTCGTCGGATTCATATCAAAAGAACGTCATCATGCCCAATATCATGCGCATTGTCGACCCCAAGCCGGGCATGACGGTCGCAGACATCGCCTGCGGACAGGGATATTTTTCGCGGGCATTCGCGCAGAACGGCGCATACACCGTGGCGACGGACATATCTACAGAATTGATCGAGAAAGCTAAGTCGCATGCCATTCAAGGCAAGAATGACGCGAGCAAGCTCGAATATCACGTCGCTCCGTCGCATAGCCTCGGTTTTCTCAAGGATGGATCGATCGATTGCGCGGTGATCGTCCTCGCCCTTCAGAACATCGAGAAGATGGCAGAGACTATGCTCGAATGCTCTCGCATCATGAAGACCGGGGGCCGTTTGGTCTTCGTCTTGAACCATCCGGCTTTCCGCATTCCCAAGAGCTCGAGCTGGAGCTGGGACGAAAAAGAAGGCAAGCAATACCGCCGCCTCGATGCATATATGTCAGATGCGCAGATCAAGGTAGACATGACGCCAGGCGAAAAGATCCCTGCCAAGAAGAAATTCACCATCTCGTTCCATAGGCCGCTCCAATCATATTTCAAAGCATTGAACAAAGCCGGCTTCGCAACGACGCGTTTTGAGGAATGGATATCTCATAAAAAGAGCCAGAATGGAGCGCGCGGCGCCGAAGAGGACCGCATGAGGAAAGAGATACCGATGTTCGTCTGCATCGAAGCGCGAAAATCTTAAGCCTGTTTGTTTCTCGGCTCCCGCAGCGACAGCGCCGGGCCGATCGCTAAGAGCGATATCGCGCCGATCAATACGAAGAGGAATTGATTGGTGGTGAACATGAGACCGATGATGGTCACGAGCGGCGCCAAGAAATAGGACAGAGGGCGAGTGATGCGGAATACGCCGAGAGCGGCAGAATCGCGCGGCGACACCGTCTTGAAGAAATATGTCTCGATCATGACCTCTGCCGCGGCCGCTCCGACGCGCGTGGTGAAGAGCAGGATGGCCCAGACGGCTACGACTTTGACGGTGAAGAATGACAGCAGGATGGTCGATATGCCCATGATGGCGAAGCCGACGGCCATGATGCGGTCGCCGCCGAATTTCCCGTCAGACATCTTGCCGAGCGGGTACTGGATGAGGGGGAATGGGATGAGCATGACGACCAATATGATGCCGATGTCTTCCCAGCTGAAGCCGATGACTTTATTGAGGTATATCGGGCTGTAGACGACCATCCATGAATAGAATGTCTGGAGGATGATATTGATATAGAAGAGCGTGACCCAGTTTTTATTCGAAGATATGTGCTTGATGAGCTCGTGCGGCGACAGGTGCATGTAGTTGGGGTCCTTGAATCGAGGGAAATTGCGATAGACGAGATAGAGAAGAGGGAAGAGCATTGCCAAAGCGGCGATGTAGGTGTTGCGATAGTTGTTGGTGCCGTTGATGAGCATCGAGCCGATGAGCGGAGCGACGAGCCACGAGGCGTTCAAGGTGGCGTTATAGAGCCCGCGCACGCTGCCGACATTGGAGCCTGCCGTGTAGACTTCGAGGAATATGTCGAGACAGAGGCTGATGAGCGAAATGGTTGCTGTCTGTACGATGAACAATATGGAAAGCGCGAGCGGGTCCGTCGATGATACGAGCCCGAAGAATAGGACGATCTGGACGAGTATGAGAGCCAGGGCGGTATGGTAGTTGCCGAGCCTGCGGATGACCATGGGCGCCACGAGGTAGCCCAATATCGAGACCGCTGCGCCGGCCATATAGATGAGGCTCAATGTCCGCTCGTCCGCGAACAGGCTGAGGAAGCTCGAATTGGAGTACATCGGTATGACGAGGTGCAGGGAATAGATGAAGCCGATGACGGCTATGGTATAGATGATGTGCGAGCGGGGATTGGTGCGGAGAGGCATGGCGTTTCCGTCTATTATAGCTCGGAATAGAATGCGGTTGCAAAAGCGATTAATCAGTGTTACATTACTTCAACTATGAGAAAAGATATACATCCGGAAAACTACCGACCCGTCATTTTCGCCTATAACCCGGGCGGCGCTAAGTTTTTGATACCCTCCACGTTCGAGACCAAGGCCACCGAAAAGTGGACTGATGGCAAGGAATATCCTGCTTTCCACGTCGAAATCTCGAGCGCATCGCATCCTTTCTATACCAATCAAGAGAAGACCATCGACACCGCCGGCCGCGTCGAGAAGTTCAAGAGCCGCATGGCGAAGGCAAAGAAGTAGGTTTCGCTGAGCCGGGAGGGTGCGCGCCACTCTGCACCCACGGTCGGCCTTGCTCGCACGGAAAAACCGCTCGCAAGGCCGCCTTTTCTCGCGCTGGCGTTCTTGGTATGCTGTGATATGTTACAACAGCGCTGCGAAGAGGGTTCGAATGGCGCGCACCCTCCCAGCTCTGCAATCTCTCTATCATCATGAATCTCGACGAATACAAGAATAACCCGAAGACCTCGTTCATGGCGGGCATGTATAAGAAGCTCGTCAGAGACGAGGCTGACGTACGCTCCATGGCAGCCAAAGACCCGTCATTGGCAGAATTGGCCCAGCACGACATCGATTCCATCGTGGAGCAGAAGAACAATCTCGAAGCTCAGATGAAGGAGATCGTCGCCAACGATATGGTGGAGGACGAAAAGCCCAATGAGATCATCCTCGAAGTCCGCGCAGGCGCGGGTGGCGATGAGGCCGCTTTGTTCGCATATGAATTGTTGACCATGTACAAGCGCTATGCCGAAGCCAAAGGCTGGACGACCAAGATATTGGACGAATCGAAGAACGATCTCGGCGGCTACAAAGAAGCGTCTATGGAAATAAAAGGCAAAGGCATATATGAAGACTTGCGCTGGGAAACGGGAGTCCATCGCGTTCAGCGCGTGCCCGAGACCGAGAAGTCGGGCCGCATTCACACATCGACCGCATCGGTCGCTATCATGCCGATCCGCAAGAGGTCCAAATTCGTCATAAGCCCGGCCGATCTCGAGATCGAATTCTCTCGAGCTGGAGGCAAAGGCGGACAGAACGTCAACAAAGTGGAGACGGCCGCCCGCGTCATACACAAGCCTACAGGTCTGGCCGTTCGTTCGACCGCCGAGCGCAGCCAGTCCGCCAACAAAGAGCGCGCCCTCCAGATCCTGACCGCCAAGCTCGACGCATTGCATGAAGAAGAAGAGGCCAAGAAATTCTCTGCAGACAGGAAGGGGCAGATCGGCACCGGCGACCGCTCAGAAAAGATCCGCACATATAACTTCCCGCAGGACCGCGTCACCGATCACCGCATCAAGCAGTCATGGCATAACCTGCCAGCTATTTTGGAAGGGAAATTCGGGCCGATAACAGACGCATTAAAGGAATTCGAAAAGACAGGAAAAACGGGCGATGCGAGCGAGGAGTGATCGATATTAACCTGATATCTTTTTCTTCCAGATTTCTGCTGCCTTTTTGAACATCTGATCGCTCCGCTCTCCCCAATCGAAATATTTTTTGTAATCTTGAGGATCGATGAGCTTGATCTCAGTTATCTCGCCATCGGGATCAGCGATGAAGGGCCCGTATGGTTCGACGATGGCGGTGAATCTCGCGTGATGGATGAGCTCCTTTGTTTCCGGATTCGTGAATGTATCGAAGCCGAGAGGGGATAGTTCGAGCACGCGCATATTCGTCTCTTCTCGTATCTCCCGTATGATGCATTCCTCTACCGTTTCCCCGGCTTCTCTTCCGCCGCCGGGCATCTCCCATGAATTCCGATTAGGGACGTGCACGAGCACGACCTTGTTCCCATAAAAGCATACAGCGCTGGCCGCGCTGATCGGCAAGGATTCGATCGAGCCTGTATCTTCATCGTTATACTTGATCGCCCATGTGAGGCCGGTCGTACGAGATACGAAAGTTGAATCGATGATCATATATCCAATATAGCTCGAAATCGTCGGAATGTCCTGTGGTGCCCTCGGTTGGAATCGAACCAACATCTATTCCTTAGGACGGAACTATTCTATCCATTGAACTAC
>CAZSAV010000019.1:0-8086 GCA_964604805.1 uncultured Candidatus Saccharibacteria bacterium
TCCCTGCCTCAGCGAGGTAGCCCCTTTCCGATATAATGCAGCGCGCCGAGCACGACGCATTCGATGACGAGCAAAGCCACGAGGGCTTTCTTGTGTCTCCTGCAAAAACCGTCGGCCCGACGGCAGCATTCAATAATGTTCATAGAACACCTTTGTTGTATGTTGAGAGGCAAACCGGCGTCAGCCAGACACGGATGTCTTCTTTGTCAAAGTACAAAGAATAGCTTGCTTTGAGCTAAACAGTAAATCTATTCGATCGAGTTGTCAATGTACCGGCTTTACTTTTTTCAGGCATGTAGTAGCGTTATGCCCAGACTATATGATACTCATACGAAGCACCAAAAATACCAAGAATACGATGAAGGCCCCTCGCTCGATGAGCCTTCACGACCTCGTCGGCAAATTGCAGAAAGAATTCATGGGACACGACCTCGGCTCCCTCTCTCTACTGAGCACCCCGGCAGGCCTCGTCGCACGGCCGACCAGATATGCAGCAAAACTGCCTGATGACGATGCCCGTGCGGAGCCGGGTCAGACCGCATTCCTCCGTTCCACTCCGCGCCGCGCAGAGCACTTCTTGCAGACCGTGCGCGACTCATACCCCGGAGTGAGCTTCCAGCTCCTCATGGTCACCTGTTTCAAGCGAAAGATATTCGTGCGCCATGCGGCGGCATGAATGCCTGAGCCTCCTCTTTAGGAGGCTTTTTCATTGAAATAAAAAAGCTCCGCGATCGGCGGAGCTGTTTTCGTTCAGACACAGATCGTGCTAGTGATCTGGATATTGGGCTTGTTGCCCGTCGTCGGACGGTAGCCGGTCGAGATGAATATCTGGACGTATCCTTGGTCTTTGTTGCCATGGAATACGAATGCGCAGAATATCCTCTCGCCGCTGCTCGTATCGTCTTCTTCGACGGTGTAGCCTTTCCCTTCATAATGCGCTTTGACTGCGGCACGGATGGCTGCGACGCCGGGCACATCCTCCATCCGCTCGAAGCTGATGATATGGTCAGAGTCTTCGTTCGGAAATGCATACCCGCGCTGGCCTTTGAATCGCTCCGCCAGCATCCTTCCGAGCGATCCTTGATTGAATAATTCTACGAGTTCACGTAAAGATGCCATATGCACCTCCTTTCTGTTTTCAAATTACAATCAAATATAATAATTGTCAATAAAACCCCGCCTCGAAACGTCGAGACGGGGTTCGTGTCAGCGCCTGCAGGCTTCGAAGAGCTCTTCTCCGAGCTGGAGCGCTTCGCCAAAAGCGGGGCTGAATTCCCTCCATTCTTTGGGTATGCTCTCGAGGCCGTGATTGGCCCCGATCATTCCTCCGACGATCGACGCATTGGTATCCGTATCGCCGCCAGCATTGACGGCTTCGAGGACCCCTCTGCGAAAATCGATCGGATGCCGCATGAATGTGGCTACGCAGAACGCAGCCGTGTCTACTGCATGGAATCCGCCGCCTGAGGCGAAACGGACCCCGTCAGCCGTGCCGATCAGTTCATATGCGTGAAAGATGCGGGTAGAGACGTCATGGCCAGCAGATTCGGAATCCTCCACTGCGACAGTCGCCTCAATGACCCCGTGCATAGCGCCCATCCATATGTCGCGGCCGTCCATGTACATGAAGCCGTCATTGAGCGCGACTCGTATGCAATGCGCCACGGCGTGCGCCGCGATGCTCGCGCGGATATCCGGGTGCGTTATGCCGCCGAGGGCTTTGATTTCGGGCCATATGTCGAGCGAATTCAATGAACGAAGGCGCGCAGAGATCGCGAGCGGAGCGATCTTCATGATGATGCCGTTGCCGCAGCCGCGTCCCGGCTCTGCCGGCGGCAAGGGGTCTCCGATGATCCGCCTGCATTCCCGGATGTCCTCGATCGCCTGTTGCGTAGTCTTGCCCCAACCGAAAGCGCTTTCTTCTAAAGCGCGGACGTGCATTTCAATGCAATCGATGTCATCTAACACGCCATCGGTACGGATGAGCGAACGAGCGACGGCGCGCGTGAGCTGCCAATCGTCCGTCGTATCTCCCGCCTTGAGATCGGCGGTGTCCCATACCCGCTTTTGTACGGGCGACATGAAGCCGGTGACGCCTTTGCCGCCATCGAGCTTCATAATGTCTTCATGCTTCATCGTTTCGACTGGCATGCCGAGAGCATCGCCGATGGCGACGCCCATGAGACAGCCCTGGATCCTGTCCAGCAATTCCTTGTCATTCATATATGCCTTTCGTTTCTTTGTACCGAGCGTTCATTCTGCCGCCATACTACCTGTAAATATGAAAAAAGCAATATTATTGTGATTTAGTCAATTAATCCCAAAATGAAGTCACTCCTTTATGGCTGATCTGATCCTCGCGAGCAATGCATCAACTTGTTCGGGCGAGAGCATCTGCCTGTCTATGCCGGTATGATCGGTGTCTCCGAGGACGACGTCGGGAATGAGATGATAATGGGAATGCGCTATGGTCTTCTCGCGGCGATCCCCTTCTTTTATGAGAACGCACATATTTTCGTATCCGAGAGCGCGGAGCGCGGCGAGGCCGACCTTCTGCAAGGCATCCATGTCTCTTTGTTCTGCTTCAGATATATCGAGGATGTGCTCGAGGTGGCGCTTGGGCACGACGAGGAGATGGTCCGGATGATACGGTGCCGCAGAGTATGTGAGGTATGCGGTCGCATTTTCAGCGATATGCCTCTGCCCGCTTCTGCAAAATGGGCAATCCGTAAGCGTGCTCAAATAATCGACATATTTCATATCATTTATCTGTTTCGATCGTCTTTGCCATAGCAAAGAATGCCTGCTCTTCTGACGAGCCTTTCTTGGCAGAAGAGAGCGCTACGACGCTCTGTATGGCTTCCCCGCTGTAGAGCGTCGCTTTCGTTCGCACAGGGATAGATAATACGAGGCCTTGTTGCGGCATCTTGGCTCCGCGCCAATCGTCCAGATATGCATTCGTACCGTCAGTCAGCTTGAAAAAGTCTCTGACGAGGCCGTTCGAGCTCGTTGATGGCGTCGCAAACGAGAGAAGGGTGTTGAATGGCCGGATGGCCACATATGATCCGATGGGAAGCTTTTCTTGGGGATCGCTCAATTGTTCGACGGTCACCGCCTGCTCTTGCTCTGCAGTCATGTCGGTAATGAGGATGAGCTCAGACGAGCCGACCTTCCATGAGGCAGAATAGGCGTCGTGCTTAGCCTTGAGAGAATCGAAGCCGGGCTTCTTCTTGGCGCATGAGAGCATGGCATCGGCGACATCGGTGCTCGTGCCGGTCGTAGCGGCGACGTCAGCAGGACCGCAACCCAGAGACCCGTAGAGGGCGCTCATGTAGAAATAGTCGTCGATCTTGCGGCTCAAGCCTTCGGAGACATGCCATCCGGGCTGTAATGAAATCCGGTATCCTACGTCTCTATTCTCATAGGAAGGACTGGGAACGGATTTTCCGGGGACAAGGAATATGAGCGCGAGCATCGCGATGACGATGACTACAGGTATCGATATCTTGAGCATTTTCATCACGCGATTATATCACGCTCGGACGCCTTTCCCGGCATTACAAGATAATTCAAACAATATGCTTTCATTCATTGCAGCGATATTGATCATCCTCTGGCTCCTCGGCGTCGTGACGTCATATACCATCGGAGGATTCATCCACATCCTCCTCGTCGTCGCCATCATCATGATCCTGGTCCGGCTCATACGCGGACAAGGCATATAAAAAACCGCCCTTCGCATGCGAAGGGCGGCGCGGTTCAGCGCGGCTTCTTTCCGAGCTTCGTCTGGACGAAGAGACGGAGGACGTATTCCCCCATCGGCCATCGGCCAGAGTTTCCGACGACGAATCCCGCTTCGACATTGAAGCCGAGCGAGCAATCGCGCCCGAAGAGCGTCCACCGGCGCAGATCGCCGGTGTAAACGTCGCGTCCGGTCGTGCCGCCGCATTCGATGAGCGTCTCGAGCGTGCCTTGGTCGTACAGCATGCTCCAGAGCGATGTCTGGCTTTCAATCGGCACATCTGCCAGCCTCGGATACGAGACGCTGTCTTGCTGATCGTCCGTCGCCGTGAGCACGGCATTGGTGATGGCGGCCGGACCGTCTTTATGCGGCTCCGCATATGCGATGCGGGAGACGCCGTGGATGAGCGCATTCGTCTCATCGATGAGGGCGAGCGCGGTAGCGGTCATGGCCGTCCCGACAGGGCCGGATTTTGCCGAGTCTGACGGCTGCGAGGGGCGCGCGTCTGCGGCGCGGGAAGGCGCTCCAGACAGGCATGCAGAAATGGCCATAATGGCCCAGATATTCGGTATTTTTGCGTTCATAGCGATCTCCTAAAAGTCTAGCAGATCCCCGAGAAATTGCATCAGAGGAGATAGACGGCGAAAAGCGCGGCTACGACGATGCGGTATATGCCGAAGCGCTCGAACGAATGCGTGCGAATGAACGAAAGGAGGAATTTGATGCTGATCAAAGCTGCGACGAAAGAGACGACGAAGCCGATGGCGAGGTCGCCCATCTGGCCGGCGGTGAATTCGTGGATATTTTTTATGAAATCGAGCCCAGTCGCCGCCAGGATGGTCGGCACCGCGAGAAGGAATGAGAACTCGACGATAGCTTCCCTGCTCACGCCGAGGAGCATGCCTCCGACGATGGTAGCCGCCGAACGAGAGACGCCGGGGATGACAGCGACTGCCTGGGCGACGCCGATGAGCGCCGCATCCTTGTAGCTCAGGCTTTTGATGTCGCGAACTGCCTCTCTCTTTTTGATAAACCGCTCGAATATGATGAGAATGATGCCGCCGATGCCGAGAGCCGCGAGCACGATCACCATATTGCCCAAGAAATAATTTTTTACAGCTTTATACAGGACTAGACCGATCACGGCAGTCGGAATGAATGCGGCGACGATGCGCTTCAGCAACTCGATATCGAGGAATTTCTTCCAATAAAAGACGATCACCGCCACTATGGCCCCGCTCTGTATCGATATCTCGAAGCTTTTGACCAGAGCAGACTGGTCGAGGCCGAGCAGGCGCGACGCCAGTATGAGATGCGCCGTCGAGGATATGGGTAAAAATTCAGTGAACCCTTCGACGAGACCGAGGACGAGCGAAGCGAGATGTGTGAGCATGACAAAATGATAGCATGCCCAAGTCGAGCAAGGCTACAAAAAAGCCCGTCGTTCGAGAACGACGGGTAGCATCAAGCGCCAAGATATATCCGTTCGACGACGCTATCGCCGCCGGAGCTTTCGAGGTCGTCCTGGAACAGGCTCAAGGCATTGTCGCGGACGTCGGTGAATCTTTTGACGAAACGCCGCGTCGCGTCGAGGTATCGGTCGGGATCCGAATACACGACTGCCTTGGCACAAATGAGCGCCAGGCGACCATATCGCTTGTCGATCCAATCAAGGACGCATATGAGCGGTACTCCGCTTCCTTTCGGAAGGAAGAGCGCAATCATGGGAAGCGAGATGATGTCCTCTACTTCCGCGCAAGTGCGCCACGCCTCTCGTTGGAGCAATCCGACCTGCTCGTTGGTCAGTTCGTGGAGCGAAGAGAAGTCGGGGTCGGTCGCGAGCATCTCTTCTGCGCGCTTCGCAACTGCAGGAAGCTCGTATGTGCGGATATGAAGGAGCGCCTCTTCCCTATCGCAGCGCCTGTTTTTCCATTCTTTGGTCCAATCAGTATATGTGGTCGTCATTCATTCCTTTCTAGAATGAATACTAGCTATTCAAGAAAATATTACAAGCGCCATCTATGCCGCCTCTATCATGGCGCCAAATAGCTTCAAAAATTCATCGCGACAATCTTTTTGGTCGACTGCGCGAAAATGGAGGATCGGATAGCATTCAGGTGTGTATTCATAGTGGCCGCGGATCTCGCCGTCTTCGAATATGCGTATGTGATATTGGTATGCGAAGCCGACGAGACGGCGCAAGCTCACTATCTCGCCGTCGTCTTTCCATGCGATGAAATGATTGCCATACCCTCGAGATATGAGAAAGTCGATGACTTCCTTGAATGTATGGCCTGAAGCGATCTTCCCTATCAAAAAATTCTGTCTGCCGGCATGCGAGACGATGCCGAGGGCGAGGGCGGCGTCTCTGACGAACGGGTGGAACGGCGTGTAGACGCGCCAGAGGGCATATTTGATGCGATCGATGAGCGATGCAGGAAACGCTATCTCGGAACGCGGCAAATCCGCTTCCCAATCGCCAGAAAATTCATATGCCGCTGTAGCGGTAGTCATGGAAAGATTATATCAAATAAAAAAACTCCAGGACGTATCCTGGAGTCATGCGGATCAAGCCGCCTTTTTCTTCTTTTCCGGCTTACGGAATTGGAACTTGATGGTGAGCGGCTCTTTGACCGTAGTACCGGTCCATGGACCGATGTATGTCGCTCCATCGAGGAAGCCTTTATCGTTTCCGAATACTCGCTCTTCATGCGCTTTTTTCGGATCGGCGCCGATGGATGCACAGTGATACCGGCCTGCATTGCCGAGGCGCAAAACGACCTGATCGATCGTGGAGTCGCTCCAATTCTCGGGCTTGGCATCGAACAGTGACATTCCCGACGGCAGCCGCTCCACAGGGATGCGGACGTGCGCAGGCAAGGGCAGATCGCGCAATGTCGCCTTGCGGATGACGTCTCCCGGTTTGAAAACCTTGGGCACGCGCGGCCCGGACGGCTCCTTGACGGTCGGCGTCGGGATCGGGCCGAGCCCCCGAGATTCCAGGATGCCGCAGAGCTTCTTCAAGAACGCCACGTCGCGACGGGCGCAAGAAGCGAAGCGCAGGTCGGTGCTCGACTCTTCATAGTCGGGATTCTTCTCTCTGATCTCGTTCTCGACCTCGGTGAGATCGGTATACGACATGACGACTTTTGAATACAGATCTTGGTCGCTGGTGATCGGCTTGCAGATTGCAACCACTTCTTCCCCTTTCCATCCGTATTCGACCGCGAACAGGCCGGCGCCATGGTATTTCGCGCCGCGCTGCTTGCCATTGCCTCGCAAGAACCGCACGAAGGCCGATGTGGCCCAATTGTGCGGGATCTCGGTGAGCGCGCAGAGGACAGTGAAGAGCGAGCGCCTCGTTTCCGGCGTATCGTATTCCTTCGTCTTATCCTTGATCAGTTTTTCATCGGACGACTTGAATGCATGGACAAAAGGGACGTATTCGTGCCCTTTGCTGCCGACGAGGATGATGAGCGCATTCAGGTATTCGGTTTCCCGAGCTTGAGCGCGCTTGACCATCTCGAGCTCATGGGCCTTTTCGAGATTCTGACGTTCGCGCCAGTATGAACTGAAATCTGAGCCCGGCTTGCGCGATTCCTTCTGGAGCTTTGCGAGCGCCTTTTCATGCGCTGAAAGCTCCGCATCCGTAAATAATGGTTTTGACATATAACAAGTATCCTTTCTGGCATAAGGTAACCATGCGCAGGACGATACTGTCAATTAAAATGCCCGGATGGAAGTGTCAAAGGTATCGAAAAAGGCGCAGCTGAGAGCTGCGCCTTGTAAAAAATCAGACCTGAAACTACTGATCGACGAGTCCCCAATCTGCACTGAAATTGGGATCATGCCGCCGGGACCTGAACCAACTTTTTACGAACACCGAGAAATCGGAAACCTTTGCCCCACGTTCCGTCTCGAGTCCACCAACGGAGGGACAAGAAGCGTTTGGGATTCAAAGCCTGAAGACAGATGACGCCCCGAACCTCTTCGAATTCGCTTGCTGAGCCAAGGCCAACGATCGGAAATCTAAGCTGGGCTCCAGGATTTTGAGCCCCGTATGTCAACATATGCTCAGTTCTCGCAGGTTGCCACGGATTCGTCGAGTCTTCAGCCACGATACCAGCGATGACGGCTTCGGGGGAAATGGAGCGGTTGAAATCAAATTGTTTAAACTCCCATTCGCCCACATCCCTGCCGATGATCGGGAATCGTTCCGCCACAATGCGACTATCGACCGAGTCGTAACCGCCGGCCATGATCATCTCTTCCAAGGAAATGGTGCAGTCCACGACGTAGGTCACGATCGCATCGACGAGCGCCCGATTGCTATTCGTTACCCAG
>CAZSAV010000019.1:8098-9333 GCA_964604805.1 uncultured Candidatus Saccharibacteria bacterium
CGCGTCAGTGAATGTTCGAACGCCGCTCGATACGCCGACTGCGGCACGAACACCGATATTGATGATTTGATCAGATGGTCTGGATAGAGACACTGCTAGATTAGGCATGTTCTTCATTGTCAGTTTCCTTTCATTGCCGACTAATAAGTCAGCCTTTTGTTTTGTATGTATGCGAAACGTATTTTAGAATACGTTTCTCTGTATATAATATGCATCATTATAAGAAATATGTCAATAAATCTACTGTGAATCAGATGACCATCATAATGGCTCCTTATTTTTTTCGATCGCATCCAGATATGCATTCGTTGCGGCGACTTTTCCTTTCTCTCCTTCGACCTCGATCTTCTTATCCATGAGCTCGTCTTTAAGCTTCTGGGCATCCTTTTTGAGCGCCGAGATGAGCAACATCCGCGCTATCGTGCTCGGTACATAGAGAAGGGCGCTTATCGCCATGCCCGCAGCCACTGAGAGGATGATCACCAGTGCCAATGACCCTTGAAAATGCCAAGCAAGGAATACCACATTCGCTGCATCAGTATTCTGCGCAACAAATATGACGACGGACCCTCCCAGTAATAATCCTAAGATAAGAAATATGAACATGCATATATGTAGACGCTCAGTGCGGCCAGGCATTACAGTCTCACAAAATCGGAGCCTTTCACTACGATCGAGATGATCAAGCGCCCAAATCACTTCTGATAGTACCAATCCGTCTCTGACTTGAACTGCGACCAACCTTCTTGATCCCACACCTTCATTGCCCGAGCATATTCGGCGTCGCCAGGATTCGATCCGATCACCGAAACGCCCGGGCCGAAAGTCCCCGGATGCCCAGGGCAAAATTTGTACTTATAGCTTTCAAGTTCCACCGTCCTGCATGTCTGCTCGTAGTCCGAATGGGCCTTCTCTGATTGATATTGATTCTGATATGCGAACAATATCGGCAAGGGCAAGACTATGACGAGTAAGATCGGAAGCGCCTGAGCCTTGAATGCCGAGTATGCGGCGCCAGGCTTGAGGCTCATGATATATGCGAAAAAGAACCATGATCCAAAAATGAGGTGCGCAGGAATCACCCACATATGCGCATATGGTCCGCCCAAACCTCCGGCTATGAACATCGCGACATCAATGGCGAGGCCGATAGCGTAGACGAAAGTGAATATGGTGAGAAGAAGATATGAGAATATTTTCATGAATAATTATATGACTTTAATTGACTATCTTTT
>CAZSAV010000020.1:0-1291 GCA_964604805.1 uncultured Candidatus Saccharibacteria bacterium
TCCAATAAATGTTTCGCAAAGTGGCCTCTTCGGGGCCTTTTTGCGTTTTAGGGGGGCTCTTATTCACAATCTCGCTTCCTTTCGGCTGCGCCTCCCGCTATACTTACCCCAGATTGCACCAAGTGACGGCGAGCGGCTGTACTCACATAAATTTAAACATTTTATTTGGAGCTCGCACCCGCTCGCCATCAGTCGGTACAAATCATTAAGCACGAAATTCGAAGCAGTAAATCCGAAAGAAGCTCAAAATCTAAATACCAAAAAAGCGCATCTATGTATGCGCTTTTTTGGTATTCGAGCTCCGAAATTTTTTTAGAATTTAGAGTTTGATTCGTATTTCGAATTTCGTGCTTCGGATTTACTTTTGTATCTGCTTGATCGCCGCTTCGGCCTGCTCCTTCATTTCCGGATGATATTTCTCGACGATATCCCTCAATGTTGAGATCGCGGCCTGGATCTGGCCTGCGGCATACTGGGCCTGAGCGAGCTGGATGGCATTGTCAGAATTGGTGACGTCACCCGCGACGATCTTCTTCAAGATGGCGATGCCGGCGTCATATTTCTTGAGCGACATGTAGATGCGAGCGACCTGCGACGTCTGGAATATCGACGGATCGTCTCCGAATATCTTATGCGCCTCCGCGTCCTTTCCCGCTACGATGAGGCCGATCGCGTACGCAGACTTGGCCTGATCGAATTCTGGGGCGGATTCGTATGCGCGCTTGAGGAGGGCTATGGCTTCGTCGTTCTTGTCGGTATTCAGATAGTCGGTGGCGAGCTCGAAGTCGATGATCTGCTTTTCCGGAGAGAGCTCATGCGCCTTCTCGAAGAGCGGGCGGGCCCCGTCATACTGGCCGATGCCATTGAGCACCGTTCCCGCAAGGACATAGGCACGGGCGTCTTTCGGCGTCGAAGCGATCTGAGCCTGTATCTCCTGTTCCATCAAGCCATAGAATGATTGCTTGAGCTGGGCCGGAGCCTGACGGGCCAGGATCACCGAGCCTGCGCACTGGAAGAGCTGTTCGCGAATCTCCTGATTGGCGACGTATGCATTGAGCTTGAGCGCGCTCTCGAAAAGGGCCGGATCGGGCTTGCCCTGCGAGCAAGAGTTCAAAGCCACGATGAGGCGCGTATTGGCCTGGATCGGACGGAGATCGAAGAAATAGAAGACGAGATCAGCTCAAATCTAGAGAAGTATGTAGAGAAAATGATGAAAGCAGAGGTCCCACCAGAAATGATTCAAGATATACTGCAGCAATAATGAGTCAGACCGGAATAATGTCCTGTTTAT
>CAZSAV010000020.1:1301-9280 GCA_964604805.1 uncultured Candidatus Saccharibacteria bacterium
CGCGTATTGGCCTGAATCGGACGGAGATCGAAGAAATAGAAGACGAAGACGAGAGCGAGGATCACGATCGGGGCGACGATATATTCGACCGCATCGATCCTGACAGGATTCGTACCGAGCCATTTGATGCTCTTGCCGCCGTATATCGAGCTGCCGAAGCCGAGGACACCGAAGAACATGGCATAGCTCGCGAGGTTATCGAATACGAAAGCGTTATGCACCGCATAGCCGGCGAGAAGGCCGGTAAGCGCGCTCTTTTCAGCCATGGTCAGGCTCGATTTCCAGATAGCGATGAGGAAGAGGACGTAGAGCGATATGTATGCGGCCAAACCGACGAATCCTGAAGCGACCAGCCAATCGAGAAAGACGCTGTGAGCGCGGTCGAACCACTGTTCCTGCGACCACATAGCCGGATTGTAATTGGCATTGAAGATATAGTTGAAATTCTCTTGGCCCCAGCCGAAGAGCGGGCGCTCGAGCGAGCCTTTCACGGCCATCGGCCAGACATACTGACGAGCCTGAGTCTTGACGTCTTGGAGCGAGATGGATCCGATGCGGTTCAAGACAGGCGTATTCTTGACGAAGGCGGTATTGCGGCAGAGCCAGAAGACGATGCCGATCGCGATGATGAGGCCGATCAATCCGACGGCCGTCAGGCGCTTTTTCTTGGTTTCCGATCGGCCGAATATGGCGTACGAAGCGAGAGCGATCAAGACTCCAGCGATGAGTCCGAGGATCGTGCCGCGAGTCTGCGTCTCGAGGACGATGAAGCTGAACAAGACGGCGAGAACGGGATACACCCACTGGAGAATGTCGGCATTGGGGATCTGCTTCAAGCGCGAGACGAAATAGAAATACCCCGCCAAAAAGACATTGAAGAGCATATAGACGGCGAGATATGCGGAGTTGCCGAGCGTCGAATCGAGACGGTTGCTTCCTTGATGTATGGCTGTCCAGCCGAAGAGCTGGGTCAAGCCGTAGCAGGCGACGATCGTCGCCACGATGAGCGACATATTGAGCCAGCGATGCCAGAGCTTCCTGCCCTCTTCGCCGGCGCTGAACATGCATGTCGCTACCATGAAGAATGCCCAGAGATGGATGACAGTGATCCATCCTTCCATGCGCTCATAATTGGACCAGAAGCTGCGGAGCGGATTGACGCCGAGCAAGTCGGCGACCAGCGTGATGAGGGCGAAGAGCGTCACGCCGATAGAGAGCGGCGTCATCTTGGGGCGATAGCGAGGGTCGATGAAAGCCAGTATGAGCCAGCTCGAGAAGGCGATCTCGATCAATATCCTGAAGTAGAAGCCTTTTCCGGAAATGAACGGAAAGAAGAAGCTATTGGCTACGATGAGCGGAAAGATCGGGACGAGGAACAGCGCTGCGATCGAGACATACTGGGTTATTTTTTTCATATATGGATGATGATGCTTCGTATAGATAGAAAGCTACTATAGCATGTCGGCGACGGCAAGAGCTAGCAGAAAAGGCCGATTTGCCCTAGAATTACGCTCATGCAAAAGCTATCGGTGCAGGCCCATCGTTTCCTCAAATGGCTGGAACGGTTCACCAAGACGGACATGGTCTATCTGGCCACAGGGAGCTTCTGGCTGACCATCGGACAGGTCATATCGACCTTGGCGAGCTTCCTTTTGTCTCTAGCTCTCGCCAATATGCTCGCCAAGGAGGCCTACGGCACATATCGCCTCGCGCTTTCTATCGCCGGACTCTTCTCCATATTCAGCATGAGCGGGCTCTATGATTCGGTCAGCCGCGCAGTAGCTCGAGGATATGACGGCACCCTCGTGCCTGCGACCAAGGCCCGCATCAAAGGCGGGGCGATCGGCGCTCTGATCGGGCTCGCATGCGCCGGCTACTATTTCTTCAATGGGAACGTCACGCTGACCCTGACATACCTCATCATCGCGGCATTCCTGCCCTTCTTCGACACGTTCAGCACCTTCGGCGCCTATCTCGCCGGCAAAAAGGACTTCAGGAAGAATACGCTCTACGGCATCGCCATTCATGTCATATCGATAGCCGTCTTGATCGGCACGCTCTTCCTCACCACCAACATCCTCATCATATTGCTCGCCTATTTCGGATCCTTCACTCTGCTCCGACTGCTCTCATACCTCCACAATGTCAAAAAGATACCAGCCGGAAGCCCGGTGGACGGCAATGCCATCCGCTACGGCGGGCACCTCTCGGCGATCGGCGTCCTCGGCACCGTCGCGTCGCAGATAGACAAGGTCATATTGTTCCACCTGCTCGGCCCCATCGAAGTGGCTATATATTCGATCGCGGTCTCGGCATCCGACCAGGTGAAGCAGGTCCTCACCATGATGGACAAGCTGCTGTTCCCTCGCTTCTCCGGGCATACCGAAGAGGCCATACGGGCGAATATGAAGCGCAAGATGCTCCTCTATCTCCTCGCGAGCGCCGTCGGCGTCGGAGCATACATCCTCATCGCTCCGTGGTTCTTCCGCATCTTCTACCCGCAATACATGAGCGCGGTCTTCTTGTCTCAGATATTCTCTCTGTCTATGCTAAACAGCGTATTCGGCCCCGTCGTGGTCTATCTCGAATCGCATGGCAGGGTCAAAGAGCAATACTGGGCGAATATCATATCCTCGACGCTCCAGATCGCGCTCATGGCAGTCCTCACCTATCTCTACGGCCTCATCGGCATCATCGCCGCGCGCATAGCCACGCGCTTCGCGAGCGGATTCGTCAATCTCTATTTCTATTATCGGCCGTTCAAGAGCGGCTCGATCCCTGCTTCAGAAAAAGTCTCTTCATAAGCGGCGGCGCAGCGATCAAGGGAGAATTCCTTATCTAGCCTCTGCCTTCCGGCCGCTCCGAAAGCGGCCCTCTTTTTTTCATCAGAAAGCAGACCCCCGATCTTATCGGCCATATCGGATATATTGAAAGGATTTACGATGTAGCCGGTCACGCCGTCGACGACCGATTCGCGAGAGCCGCCGAAGCATGTCGCCACTACCGGCTTTCCGCATGCCATCGCTTCGATATTCATCGTCGGAAAGCTATCGAAGCAGAGCGATGGGGCTGCGACGACCGACGACGCATGATATGCCTGGCGCAACTCATGCCCTGACATCCACCCGGCGAATATGACGCTATTCTCTACCCCTGACGCCGACGCATGAGAGAGCATCTTTTCTGCTGAAGCGTCTTTCTTGCCGAGGACGAGGAGCTGGACGCTCGGTTGCGATTCGCGGATCTGTTTGATGGCTTCGATGAGCTCCCAGCCGCCTTTGATGCCGGTGAGCCTGCCCGCGAAGAGCACGACCTTGTCGCCGAGAGCATGCTTTTTCTTGAATTCAGCCACTGCCGCGGCTGGCTCTTCCCATTCTTGAGCATCGACGCCATTATGTATGACCGATACATTGTCGATGCCGTTCTGGTTCAATGCCTGCTTCAAGGCATCGCTCACCGCGATGACCTTGTCGACGCTCGTCCGCAAGACGCTGCGTATGATCATATTGCGGAATGGATTGAAGCGCGTCCGATACGTCTTCGCGAGCCACAGCCAGCTCACCCGATAATCGAACGAGCCTGGTATAGAGAGGTCGGACCTATCGATGAAGCGGTCGAGCTTGCTATAGGTGAAGGACATGACGTCGTGGCATGTCAGGAATACGCGAGCGCCAGCTTTCTTTGCTTCGACGAGAGACTGATACGATATATATCCATGGATATTGTGCGCATGGACGATGTCGGGCTTGAACTCTGCGAGGATCTCTCTGATTCGCCTCACGACAGGGATATTGTTCAGACAGACGTACGACTGGAATCTGAGCGGGTATGACGACGCTATCCGTATGACCGAGAGGCCGCCGACATCTATAGTGCCTTCGTCTTCCTTCCTTCGGACCGTCGTGACCACGCAGACATCATGCTCGCGCATCTTCTGCGCGCGAGCCACGTTAAATGCCACTGCGCCAGCGCCGCCGCCATGGAGAGGCGGAAAATCGTCAGAGAGTACGAGTATCTTCATGTCTATGTATGATAGCGCCGTTCGTCAGGTATTCGCAATCGCCTCTGCCACCGATATAGGCGAGGACGCGCTCCAAGCCCTCCCACATGCCATATGCGTCTATCTCCCATGAATGGCCCCACAGATGGAATATCTCGCCCTTTTCTTTGGCGATATCGAATGCCGCGCATGCGAGCCTCTCCCACGACAGCATGTCCATGAATGGGACGCCGAGCTTCCTGAAGGCTGGAGCGCGCTCGATATACGGCTGGAAAAGCTTCCTCCATGCATACGTATGAGGGCCTTTCTTGCGGAATGGCATCGGATACGCATGGACCGTCGTCTTCATGAGAAATGGATCAGCAACCGGCAAAATGTCGCCATACTCGGTCGTACGCGCGCCGATGAAGCCGCTGTCTTTCGCTGCGCGCTCCGAGTCAGTGCCGATGCGGCCGGATGGATAGCAGAACATCTCTGACTTCGCTATGCCGACGATAGACTCGAGCCATTGCTTGGAGCCGAGCATCTCTTTCTTCTGCTCATCATATGATAGCTTGCGGAGATCCGGATGCGTCAACGTATGAGCGCCGATCTCATGGCGCTTGGAGAGATCGAGGATATCGGCGTCTGAAAGCCGTTCTGGGCGATAATTCTTTGATATATAAAAAGTGCCTTTGATGCCATGCTTATCGAGCATGGCCGAGAGCCTCTTGTCGAGGATGTCTCCGTCGTCCCAGCTTGTCGTCACGATGAGCATTATTTTTTTGAAGCTATCAATATGAAGCCATGGCTGAATGCGCGCGCAGCCTCGCTCCCGTCATGGCGGTCGAGCCACATGAGCGGCCTCGCATATAACTGGGCGAGGATGTCGCACGCCCTCCAATACCAGCGATGATACAGGTCGAAGCGATTGATGAGATATCGGATGAGCATCTGAGCTCGGACGCTCCAGTAGCCTCCCCTCTCTTCGATCGCATCGACTGCGAAGCCCGCATCCTCTGCCAGGCGTCGGAAGCTATTGCGAGTGAACCTCCAGTAGTCATATGGATCGTCATGCATAGAATCGAAGAGCGCTTCCGTGAGCAGTATGCGACCGCCCGGCTTCAATACCCGATAGAATTCTAAGAAAGCCTTCTGGACATCATATATGTCTCCGATGACCTGAGTGCAAACGATGGAATCGAATGAGCCGTCAGGAAACGGGATGGCGTCGGGCGACCCGACAACATCGACATTGGCCGTGCTTTCCCTATCAAGCCGTACATATTCAGAGCAGTCGAACAGATTGCGGTATCTGCCGACCGAGCCTGCGCCTACGTCGAGGACTCGGCCCCGTACAATGGCAGCATGACGCTTGATCTGGTCATGGAGCTCCTTTCGAGCGGGTTGGAAGATATGCGCCATACTCGATAGTATGCTATTTTTTCGCCACGATGTACACGTTGGCGTAAAAATTGGGGTCCTTTGAAAGGCCCTTCCGGTCGAGCCATACGAAAGCATTCAATATGAAGGTGATGATGCGTTCGCGCATCCTGCCATAGAGCTTGCGCTTCTTGGGCGGGTAGAACATAAACTTGATCATCTCGCCCTGCACCGCGAAATAGCCGCCGTAGCTGCCGCATTCTTCTACGGTGAATCCCTGGCTCACGCAGAGCTTAGCGAGACCGTCTTTGGTGAATCTCTGGAAATCGGTCGGATCCTTGTGCTCGGCGACCATGAACGGCACCGTGATGATGGCGCGGCCGCCGGGCTTCAATACGCGATGCATCTCCGAGACCATCTTGTGCGGGTCCTCGACGTGCTCGAGAGTCTGGAACGAGAACACCGTATCCCACGTGTTGTCCTTGAATGAGAGCTTCGTAGCGTCTTCGACATAGTCGATGGCCGGACCGGCGAAAAGGTCGGACGTCTTGTATTCGGCGACGTTCTGCTCGATCACTTTCCTATACTTCGCAGTGCCGGCGCCGATGTCGAGAGCGCGGCCTCGAGCGAACCTCGGGACGAGGAAATAGACGATATCGCGGGTATTGGTGAATCTTTGGGACATGGGATTATGAATTATACATTGAAATTACTTTACCAACGACAATCGACATATCATGCTCCTCAGCCCATTCGCGTGCAGCCTTTCTAGAAATGTTACCATTCAATATCTCGTTGAGCCTACGAGCAGCCTGTTCAGCGTTATGGGGATCGACCACGTATCCGCTCGTACCATCTTTGACAGCTTCAGCAGACCCGGAGCCTTGAGATGCCAGTACAGGGATTCCGCACGCATTTGCCTCAATATACACGAGCCCAAAACCCTCGAATTGAGTACCGCCTATTACAACAGGCAAAAGCATGAACGCATCAGCAGCGGCATACTCCGCCTTCAGTGCATCTTCGGATAGGCGTCCGAGGAGTCTAACTTGATCTTCAAGCCCGAGCTTGGATATGAGGCGGGTGACCTCAATAGTATACGGATCATCCTTTCGATACGATCCGACCCAATGGAATAAGAAATCGTCTCCAAACAGTGATTTATATTTGGCGAGCACATGAAGCGCTTCTACGAAGCCCTTCCTTGGCTTAACGGCACCGACGCTTATGATTCGCTTGGTGGAACCCGATTTTGGCGACGGTTCCGACTTATATCCATATTCTGAGACACGAACTCCGTTATGCACAGTATGCACACGAGCTGGATCAACAAATATGCCTTCCACTAAGGCCCTTTGCAGGAAATGGTTCCTCGTAAAATCGCTGACTGTAACGATATGCGAAACCTTCACGAGTGCACGAGCGAATAGCATTCTAAAGATTGAATGGAACGCCCTTGGTGCAAAATCAACAAAATACGAATAGGTACCATGCATCGTAACAATGACCTTTCGATTTTTTACATATAAGAATGGCAGCAACAGCATATACGGCTCAATGGTGATATGCACGATGTCAGGATCTTTCGATTTCAATATCGAGCGCATTCGAAATATATCTCTCAAAAAGGTCAGCGGTGACCTTAAATATGAAAGCGGTGGACGGAGAACGCCATAATGTATCTGTATCGATGGATCAGCAGTACAAATCACATCATACCCCTCACTGAGGAGGCCCGCTCTTAGATCAGTATTATATCGACCCCATCCATTCGTGATATCGAGTGTATGCGTGACCAAAAGCGCCTTTTTATTTTTTTTACCCTGAATGAACGCCAGTATCGCCTGCGCTCGCTTGTCCCACGTATAGTCTGCGCGCACTTTCTTGTACGCGGCCTCCGCTTTCGATGAGGCATTCTTCTCATGCGCAGCGATCTCGAGTATCCTCGTCTTCAATGCGCCCATGTCTCCCGCTGGAACATAGAACGCTTCGGTGTCATTCAACACTTCCCTCACCGAAGGAAGGTCCGTTGTAATGATGGGAATCCGTGCCGCCATATATTCAAAAAGCTTCATCGGCGACATGTATCTGGCATAGTGCTCGGTATTCGGATAGTTCATGACGAGCATGTCCGCAGTCTTCATATATTTTGGCACCTCGGCATTCGGGACATGCGCGACCAAGGTGAATGACGATTCGGGCAGGCCCTCTTCATTGCACACGGCCTTGAGGAGCGGCATCTCTGCATCGGAAAGGCCGACGATCAACAAATGAAGACCTGAATTGGCTTTGAATGCGCTCGCAAAAGCTTCCACCAATTCATCGACTCCCTTCTGTTTGCCCATGGTCGTATATTTTCCGACATATGCGACGACCTTGGCATTGACCGGAATGTCGAAATCTGAGCGAAGCTTCTGTTTCGAATCCGCGATATCGAAGAGCGACATATCGACGGCATCGTGCGCCACCAATATCTTGCTGGCATCGCCGCCGCGAGCGGCGAGATCGTCTTTGATTCCATTTGTGATGGCGATGACGCCGTCAGCGCGCTTGACCGCGCGATTCAACAAGAATCCGCTCCGAGCCGTATGCGCTTCGAAGAAGAAACTCACCGGCA
>CAZSAV010000021.1:0-885 GCA_964604805.1 uncultured Candidatus Saccharibacteria bacterium
GCTTCGACCGCGTGCGGGATGGTCATCTGAGGAGAGAGGACGACCTTGATGAGGTTCTTCTTGGCTTCGCGGGTGGCCTTCTCGACCGCCGATGCGGTGTCGATGCTCTTGCCCAATCCGACGCCGACGCGTCCCTTGCGGTCGCCAGCGACCACGGCCACGCTGAAGTTCATGCGGCGGCCTCCTGAGGTCACGCGGGTCACGCGCCTGATATCGATGATCTTCGAGTCGAATTCGGGCTTGACGCGCTCGCGATTGCCATCGCGTCCGCCCGAGCGGCCTCCGCGGCCCTGGGGAGCTCCTGCTCCGCCTCGGCCTCCGCGTCGCGACGTATCGCCGCGCATCTTGCGTCCCGGAGTGAACTTGGAATTGGAAGCCGGCATGCCTGCGGCTGCGGCCGGATCGACGACCACTGCGGCGTCGACGCCGGTAGCCGGGACCTTCACATCCAAAGCAGCCTCTGCGGCTGTTTCGGGAGTATTCTTTTGTATGTCTTTTGCTGTCATGATATTGATATCGTGGGTTTAGAACTCGAGGCCTCCTTCGCGGGCTGCGTCAGCGACCATCTTGACCTTTCCGGTGTACATATATCCCCCGCGGTCGAAGACGACCTTGGTGATGCCAGCCTTTTTGGCTTTCGCGGCGATGTCTTTGCCCACTTCGGCAGCAGCTTCGCAGTTGCCACCGACTTTGATCTTGAGGGCGACAGAGCTCGAGGCGGCAAGGGTGACACCCTTGACGTCATCGATGATCTGGGCTTCGATGTTTTTGTTCGAACGGAAGACGACAAGACGCGGAGCCGAAGCGGTTCCGGAGACTTTTTCACGAACGCGGGCGTGACGACGCTCACGAACGGAATTGCGGGATTCCTTTTGAATCATTTTG
>CAZSAV010000021.1:895-9204 GCA_964604805.1 uncultured Candidatus Saccharibacteria bacterium
AGACGACCTTGGTGATCTTTGCGGCCTTGGCCTTGGCGGCCATCTCCTTTCCGACTTCCTTTGCGCGCTCGACGGGCGTCTTGGCTTTGGCTTCCTTGGAAGCGAATGAGACGAGGGTGTGGCCCTTGTCGTCATCGACGAGCTGGGCGTAGATATACTTGTGCGACTTGAAGATCGAGAAGCGGGGGCGCTCTGCCGTGCCATGTATCTTGGCGCGGACGCGGGCTTTCCTGCGGGCGAATATCTTCTGTTGTGTCTGGAGTGTATTCATGGTCGTGTATTATGCAGCCTTCTTGCCCTGCTTCCTGCGGATGACCTCGTCAGAATAGCGTATGCCCTTACCGAGATACGGTTCCGGCTTCTTGAATGCGCGGACGACCGCGGCGAACTGGCCGACCTTCTCGCAATCGATGCCTGAAATGGTGATGTTGTTCTTCTCCGTAGTGACCTTGAGGTCCGTCGGGATGGCAACGACGACCGGATGAGAGAAGCCGAGGGCCATAGCGAGGTCCTTGCCTTTGACGTCGGCCTTGTAGCCGATGCCTTCGACGATGAGCTTCTTCTCGAACGGCTTATTGACGCCGGCGATCATATTCTTGATATGAGAAGCGTATGTTCCCCACAATGCCTTGGCCTGGAGAGTCTCATTGTTCGGAGTGAGGGTGATGGCATTGTTCTCGATAGCCACATTGATGTGCGGCTTGAAGACCTTGGTCAGGGTGCCGAGAGGGCCCTTGACCGTCATGATGCCGCCCGAAAACGAAGCTTCGGTCTTTGCAGGGAGTTCAATGGGTTTTTTTGCGATGCGTGACATGATGGTGTATGTATTACCAGATCTTGAAGAGGACCTCTCCGCCTACTTTGTTCTTCTTGGCCTCCTGATCGACGAGGACGCCCTTGGGGGTCGAGAAGAATGTGTTTCCGAAGCCGCTCCTGTACATGCGGATGTCCGACGACTTCTGATATATGCGGCGCGACGGCTTTGAGACGCGCTCGACGCCGTGGATGCGCGGGGTGTTCGACTGGTCGTAGACGAGGCCGAGCTCGAGCTCTTTGACGAACTTCTTGCCCTTCTTTTCGACTGACGTGACATAGCCGGCCTTCTTCAAGGCATGGGCGACGCTCTCAGCGAACTTCGAGTAGACGACCGCGACCGTAGGCTTGCCTGCGGCGCTGGCGTTCTGGATGCGTATGATGAGGTCTGATATAGGATCGGTTACCATGGAAGTATATGAAATATTACCAGGACGACTTCTTTATGCCCGGAATGGCTCCTTCGTTCGCGAATTCGCGGAAGCAGATGCGGCACAGGTCGAAATCCCTCATGTAGCCGCGCTTTCGGCCGCACCTGAAGCAGCGTCGAACGACGCGCGACTTGAATTTCGGCGTCTTTTGGGACCTGACGATGACTGATGTTTTTGCCATATGCTGTCTCTTTCAAATAAAAGGTGATTGGTTAGCTCTACCCCGGAGGGTTGTGCTTCCAATCGCTTTTTTCTTCGGAAAACCCGTTGAAATGAGGTAGCACTGATACTATCAGAAGGCCGTATAGAGGTCAAGAAGCCCTCTATTTCCTCCCCTTCCGCCCATATAGCACAAAAGGCCCGAAGGCCTTTTGCGTCTGATAATGGTTATGTGGTTTTAGTAGCCGCTATATCCGCACTTCTTTGCGCTGAAGGCATAGATCGTCGTACCTCCATCTTTGTTTCCGCCCATGGGGCCCATATAACAATCCTGAGCCGGGTTGGTGTACGCATGTCCGCCAGGGCCCGTTCCGCCGTTCACACCTGGGCCAGCGATCGGCCAAGGCTTGCCAGCAGGCCAGAAGCTCGGTTTCGAGAGCAGGAAGAGCGAAGGAGGCAAGCTCGCACCGGTCGTATCAGACGGCACTGGGTTGCTATAGGCCGCACTTGCACCAGTCAAGTTGCTTGGCACCTCTGAAGACCTAAACTGGAAATTGTTGGTCGATGTATCATAGTTGCCCCAACGCATCAATGTTGAGACCACCATAGGATCGTCGGCGACTGTGCCAGCGCTCGATGAGTTGCCCATGCCGAGGTCGTATATGGTGTCATTGCTTGCGCCGTTCGACTGATATGCCCATGTGCGGGCAGTATCGCCGAGCACGTTGCCGATTATATTGTGATAGCGATTGTAGGAATAGATACGGAACGGCGTCCTATAATCGGTCTTGTTCGGCTCTTGTCCGCTAAACCAGTTACGGAAGAATGTGACGGCGTTCGCTGTACCGTGGAAGACGTCCATAGTCACGCCGTTACCGACGTTCCCTTCGTAGAGGTCATAGCTCACGCCCGCGTCATGGTCTGCCCAGAAGGAAGATGCCATCGTGTTTCCATTAGTGAAACTGTCCACCGCGAAGTTATAGGCAGTTACGACGTTCGCTGAAGGCCCCATGAGTACCGACGCATATATATGCTGGAAGATATTGTTCATGATGAGCGAGTTTCCCGCACCCCACGGCTCGAGACCGTAGCTCAAGTTAGTAGCATTAGCCGTACCATAGAAGTAGTTGTCCTGGATCGTGATGTGATCAGTGAGGTAGAGCCAGACGTGATTTCGATTGGCAACGATCGAGCTGATATTCTTGACCCACGAATTATTAGTAGCCCAGAGTATTATACCGTCGGAGAAGTTCTTGCCATCGCTTGTAGCAGACTTTGTGTGATCCAAGGTCATGTTTTCTATGCCGATTCCTGTAAGCGCATTGACCCAATATACGCCTGGACTCTTGGAACTATCCCAGTTCGAGGCATAGAGGCCTGGAGATATAGTGATGTCGTTGCCAGAGATTCCAGTGACTGTGACGAATTGCATCTGGCTACGCGGACTATTGCCGTTAAAGGCGCGGCCGGGAGATCCTGCTTCAAGCGAACATTTCGAATTCGCTTCGCAGACCAGGAATCCTCCGTTATCCGAGTTATCATCGGCCTGATCGAGAATGATATGCATACCTATCGACATGCCGCTCGTGCTATCCAAGGTCAATTTCGTAGCTCCGCGACCATATCCTCCAGTCCAGTTATGGGTATATATTCCGACATTGCTGCCATCTGCATTCTTGCTGCTCGGTTGGCAGTTAGGACATTTGCCGTTCGGATATATATCGAATGAACCATAGGCGCCCGTACCAGGATTTCCAAGGAAGTACATATTCTGTGCATTGGAAGGCGCTACGCAGATGTCTGCATGCAACCCTCCGCAATTATCCCAGCTAGAAAAGACGAGCTTGGTCTGATCAGGCCCCATACCCTTCAGGGTCACATTGGACCTAGTGATCACGATTCCTGTTGAGAGATTGAATGTGCCTGCGCCGAGCTGGACGTATTGATTGGCTCCGCAGCTTGCGATAGCGCTGCTGATAGTGCCTGCGGAAGCGCCTGCAGCTATAGTAGACCCGCATTGCGTCCTATTCGTAGGAATGCCGCCTTCTACACCTGCGGTCGTCCAATCAACTGCGCGCGTAGCGGCTATCGGCGACTGTATGCCGACGACGACGCTCGTAGTGACCGTTGCTGAGTTCGACTGTGAGCTCACATTCCCTGCTCCATCATATGCATAGACCGTATAGGTGTATGAAGTCGAAGGAGAAACTGTCGTGTCGCTGTATGAAGGATTCTGCGAGGTGCCGATCTGAGTCGCGCCGCGATATATCCTGTATCCAGCGACGCCGTTTGCATCGGTCGAGGCCGACCATGAGAGATTGACCAGATTGCCCGAAGGAGACGATGCGGTGAGGCTTGTAGGAGGCGTCGGAGGCGTGATATCGACGGTGAAGGTAGCGGCGATCGTCGAGTTAGCTGTGATCGTGGCGACGCAGGGGTTCGTAGTGCCCGAGCAGAGGCCTGTCGGAGTCGATGACCAAGCGCTCAATGCGTATCCCGCCGCCGGAGTGGCGAGGATAGACACCTGCGTGCCTGAGCCGATCGTTGCAGGACAGACTGAACCGTTACATGTCGCTGTGACCGTTCCGGAGCCTGCGGCAACCGAGGCGCCGAAGGTAACCGGAGCGTATTTCAAGAAGTAATTCTCTGTATTCCAACCGTCAGTGCCAGTTGTGAAGTTGACGTTATACCAATTCGTTCCAGCGACAGTCGAAACTGCAGTGACGGTGCCGACAGCGCCAGAAGGCTGCGTCGGGAGCGTCGGGCTATATGCTCCGCCCGCTGACGAGAAGACGAAGATGCCATCAGAGCTGTTCACCTGGACTTGGTCATTGACGCAGAAGGTCGTGGTGCATGAGCTCGATATCGGAGCGAAGGCGGCCGAGACGCTGCCAGCGGCAGAGACCGTGACGGTCTTTGCGCATGTCGTCGCGCCTGAGGTGCAGGTCGCTGCGGCGCCATTCACCGTGAGCGAAGAGACCTTATTCCCTGTTCCTGCCGTCGCAGTCACTGTGACCGACGATCCAGAAGGGATAGTCGAGCATGAGGTTACGCCCGTGCCGGAGCAGGCCACTGAACCTGTGCCTGTCGTCGAAACAGCGAGGGTGTAATTGGTCGTCGTCGTATCGGCGACGAGGTTTGTCTGAGAGACCCAGCCTGAGACGCCGGACGAGAATGTGACGTACCACCAGTAATTGGCTGAGTCATAGACGCCCTGCTTGCTCGTGAGCGATGCTCCTGCGGCGTCAGTCGCGGCGATGGTACCCGATACTCCTGAATTCTGGGTGCCGGCCACGTTAGTGCCCGTCGTCGGTATGGTCGGAGTCGAGCGGACATTGACCTGTGTAGTCGTCTTGACCTTGCCGTTTATCGAGAAGACGGTCGAATTGCCGGGGAATGTAGTCGCTGAGACGATATTCGACTTTCCTGATTCAGATGTTCCATTGTATGCAGTGACAGCGTAGAAATACGTGGTATTCGGGTTGACCGAGAGCGTATTCTGGAATGTCGTGCCGCCGGTTACATTCTGGAAATTGGAAAGGGTGGTGCTCGACGTTCCGCGGTATACGTGATATCCCGTGAGAGTTCCTGTCGAAGCTCCCCATGACAAGTTGATCTGGGAAGACGACATGGCGGTAGCAGTGAGAGTCCCTGGTGTCGAGGGTGCCCCAACGATGGTCGTGAATGCTGCGGTAACCGTCTTGTCCCCATTCATAGTCAAAGTACAGGTGAGAGCCGTTCCTGAGCATGCCCCTCCCCATGAAGTGAAGGTGGCTCCCGTCGATGGGACGGCAGACAAGAGAACCGAGGTGTTAGCCGGGATCTTGGCAGGACAGACTGCGCCGCCGCATGTCGCGGTGACAGAGCCGGAACCGGTCGTTGAGATCGAAAGAGTATACGGTCCGCTCGTGGTCGTGGTACAAGCATTTCCAGTACAAAGGGTGAAATAGGTCTGATAATCCCAACCGACTGCGCCGTCATCGAAGGCAACCTGGTACCAGATATTGCCCTTCGAGTCCGTCTTCGGCCCATCTTTGACCGTACCGACTCCATTCAAGGCTTCAGTGCCGGATTGAGCGCCGCCAACTGTCGCGAACAAGTGAGCAGGATCGTTTTGGGCAACGCCAGTGACTTTGACGCGGTCGTTTATGTTGAACTTATTGTTTCCGCGAGATGCGCCCTGTGCTGTCGTAAGGGTATTGTCTGCAGAGACTCCGTCATTACCGCTCGCATCGCTCGAATGGACGCGGTAATGATACGTCGTATTGGCCGCGAGGCCAGAGAGAGACATGGAATGGGACGTAGTCAGGGTCAGATTCTGATTCGTCTGGCTTCCATAGGCCGTAGTGAGGCCGTATTCTACCTGTGAATCAGAAGCTTTGTCCGTCGTCCATCCGATAGTAGCGGCGGTATCGCTGATAGCCGAAGCATTCACGCCAGAAACGACCGGCGGGAGAGCTCCCGTGACCGGCTTGCCGCTGTAGAGCGCCTGGACTTCTGCAGTCGAGAGGGCGCCGTTATAGATGTACATATCGTCGATCGTGCCTTGAGAGAATGAGCCAGTGCCTGCCCTCGACATGATATAGAGCGGGCCGGTCGAGAAGCCGCCTCCGCTATTGTCGGTCGCCTTGGGCTGAGAAGCTGCCGTCTGGACCTGTCCGTCGACATAGAGCGTCACTTCGTTGGCGGCGTTCTGGCCCTTATCGAATATGAATGCGTAGTGGTGCCAGCCTGAGACCGATACGGCGTAGCATTTGACGTTGTAACCGGCTGACGTGTGGATCTCGAGGCCGAGGGTATTGGACGGGCACGTCGGCGTATCGTTATAGAAGACGCCGAACGACTGGCCGTCGCTATTGAAATTGGCGGTCGTCTCCAAGACCGTGCTCAGATTGGAAGCATTCATCCACATAGCTACGGTGACCGGAGTGCCTGCGAAGGTGAACCCAGGCTCGACGGCGTACGAGTTCGATCCGGAGAAAGATACTGCCCCGCCGAACTTGCCGGACGTCCATGTCGCGCCGGTGAGGTTCACATCGCGATGGTTGATAGAATCTGCTGCGGTATTGCCCGATCCTTCATCGAAAGCGATGTGGGAAACCGCGGAATAGGTCGGAAAGCTCGAAACTACCTGCGCAGGCTGGCTCGATCCTGGGATGGAGCCTGGCGTCTGGGTCGAGAGCACCACGAGGACGAGTGCTGCGACGCCGACGAGGGCGGCCGATCCTGCGAGTAATACTTTATTCATATGTGTTAGATAAGTGACGCTATTATTATTAAAGTCACGATACCTGATACGGTACGATACCCATAATTGTACCCTATTTCACCTCCAAACATGCTCTGTGGATAAGAAAAATGGGCCTATCGCCCTGTTTACGCACAAAAACGCATAGAAAAAAGCCGCCTCGACGATCGAGAGCGGCTATTTGTTCGCCTATGCGGGCGAATCGCTTTGTTATAAGAATGCCCCGTCTTCGTGGAGCTCGAGGGATTCCCCGGTGTCGCGAACATGCGGATCCTTGGGTTCGGCGCTTCGCGGTCGGATCTGAGCGAGACTGCTCGATACGGCCCGTCGGCGCGCCGATGATGATCTTGGCCGGGACCTGCGTCGAGCTGGTCTTGGGCGTATCAGTCATGATGACCGTTCGACCGGATTTACCGATCGCTTGGTGGATCATATGGAATGTAACGTACCACATTTGTTCTCCTTGTCTTTTCAGGTTGTGGGAACTCTGGCATAAGCCTAGCTCCGTTCGACGAAAATCGCAAGCGAGGAGAATATAGCCCTATGCCTTGGCGAACGGCTCCAATTCCACGATGAACGTCGATCCCTTCCCCTCTCCCGGCGATTCCGCGCGGATCGTCCCATGGTGAGCCTCGATCATCTGCTTTGCCACGAACAAGCCGAGGCCGGTGCCGCGAATATTGGTCTTATTTGCATTCTCGGCGCGAGAGAATTTCTGGAACAATCGCGGCAATACTTCGGGAGCGATGCCGACGCCGGTATCCGTCACTTTGAATATGAACTTGTGCGATGCCTTGTCGAGCGATAATGAAACTGCGACTGACCCAGATGGCGTATATTTCAGGCTATTGTCGATCACATTGGCGATCACTTGCTTCAATTTGTCCCTATCGGCCGTCGTGCGATAGTCGGTGCACTCTGTATCGATGGTGCATGAGAATTTGAGGCCTGTCTTGTCGATATTCGGCTTCAATTCGGCGATCGTATCCTCCACGAGCATCTTGAGGTCGATGGTTTCGAATGCGTACTTCATGGTGCCGAGCTCGATCCTGCTGATATTGAGGTAGTCGTCGACGATCGTCACCAAGGTATTGGTAGACTCATATATCCTCGATATGCCTTCTTTTGATTCTGGCGCGAGCACGCCCATGTCCCCTTCCAAGAGCAATGAAGCATACCCTTTCATAGCGGTGAGCGGCGCGCGCAATTGGTGCGTGGCGAACGATACGAACTCCGACTTCTGTCGATCCAATTCCGTGAGGCGGACATTGGCTTTTTCGAGGTCGTCGGCGAGGAGTTCGATCTTTTCGCGGGCTTGCACTTCTTGTTTGACACTTCTGTTAAGCAACAAACCGAGAAATATTGTTATCAGCAACAGTATTATATTCAACAACTGCTCTTGCAATGTCTCTGACAGTAGAACGCGAATAAAAATAAAAATCCAGAGAGAGAAGGTAAATATTTGTGCTGTTACTACTTTCACATCAAAAAGCTGATAACGTAAAATAGCATACCCACTAATAGCAGGGTAAATAGAAAATAATAGGAGTGGATATGGTGGAATTACCGTAAGAAATGTCGTAGCAAACACACTACCTCCACCAACTGATGCGGCAATTGTAAATATTATCGTGTACCACAAGCGTGCCCTTACTTTT
>CAZSAV010000022.1:0-7037 GCA_964604805.1 uncultured Candidatus Saccharibacteria bacterium
CTTCAAGATCACCCTCTTCGATCCCAAGGAACAGAAGATGGCTCTCGCCTACGCAGGAGAGAAGAAATAATACTGATATCCATCCCAGAAAAGCCCCGACTTCGTTCGGGGCTTTTCTTTTTGGGAAGGCGTGCTATATTTACATAAAGCATTGCTGGCGCACCAACAAGCGCCTTGTTGTGGCCCATATCGGGCGCCCCGCTTCGTAACCAACCGAAGCGGGTTTTTTATATATAAAAAATCCCAGGAAGTTCCTGGGATGCGTGCGACGAATCATGTCGCTGATGTCGGAGAGAGCGCCGCGCTGCGCTTCTTCTGCAAGATGAGGTCGCAATGCCGGGCAGCAGCTTTCTTGTCCGTAATCAAGTCGCGTTCGCTCATGCCGAAATATTCGAGGCAATGCGATAAGTTCTCGATGAAGAAGTCGAACTGCGCTTGGTCATCGACCTTCGTATGCGGCTTCCCTCTGGCATCGAGTCCGAGATCCTCGGGCCCGAGGCCGGTCTGCGCAGCGACCAAGCTCAAGATCATGTTGCTGAGCAATGAAGCGTACTCGCTTGCGAATTCGAGGAATTCTCCGCCATTGACCCAAGCGAGATAATGGAGGTTGTCATTCAGAAATCCGAATCTTTGCTCCAATGCGCGGTATGCGAAGTACTCCTTGCCCCTCGCGCGTATCAAGAGCACGAAAGATACGAATATCGCCAAAAACAACGATGGCAATATGAAGCTCGTCGGTACGACATGATGCGACCGGATATCTCGAAGGAGGACCGATAGCGTCACAAAGAACCCGACGAGAGCCATGAACCCGAAGAGCGCTTGGATCCGAAGACCGCTGCTTTCCCACGCCGCCATGCGGCTATAGTCAGCGATCGCTTTCTCCGCATCGCGGATCGTATCTGCTCCCCTCATCCGGTCGCGATAGCCGATGATCTTGGCTCCATGCGGTAGCCGCGAATATGCGAGCAACCTCTCGGCGCTTTGTTTCACTGAGTCAACGTACATATATAGTAGGCCTTTCGTTTTTTATGCGGCAAAGCCGCTGTATCTGGGATGTTTATACCATGTAAAATAGACCTGTCAAATAGGGCTTTTATCGCTATTTGACAAAATGATTTAATTGGTATATAATTGTAAAGTACTTGAACAAACAAAATTAAGGACCAACTATGAAATATCTGCCGTCAGTAGCCATCGCCTTCGGTGTCGGAGCCTCTGTCATCGCAGGGCTCTATATCACAAAGAAGCCGGAATGTCTGATCGGTCTCTTCGGAATGTTGGCCGCCTTGGCCGCCGTCCCGGGAATCAATGTGAAAGACATCTTGGGCTGAAAGCCTGCGACCAACTTGTGATAAAGCCGCGACTCGTTCGCGGCTTTTCTTATATCCTGAATCTAATTTATTTATTGATTCAACCCTTGAATATCATTTCCCATTCCACACGCTCATCGCTTTGTCCCTCCCCTCTCGTATGAGGATCTCGAGCGCTTCAGCGGCGTTCTTCGATACCTTCTTCAATTCTTTCGATTCGGTGTCTTTAAACTTTCCGAGGATGAACTTCTCTACTTTATCGTCTCCATGCGGAGTCTTGGCATTGCCTTTGGAATTCTCGGGAGCGGTGCCGATGCGGAATCGCACGAAGCCTTCGGTCTTCACCGCTTTGATGATCGACTCGACGCCATTGTGGCCGCCAGAGCTCCTGTTGAAGGATATGCGGAATCGCCCGAGCGGCAGATTGAAATCGTCATAGATGACGATCAGCTTCTCTGCGGCTTTTGCGCTCTTCACCAGAGGAGCGATCGCTTTGCCGGAATTATTCATGAACGTGTCGGGCAAGACGAATGTCATCGCGCCATCCTTTGCCTTTGAGAGCTTGGCGTCGGCGCGCTGCGCATTCAATTTTTTATCGAATGAGAAATCGTCCGCCGAGAGCGCCTTGGCGATGGCAGTAGCGACGATGCGGCCCGCATTGTGGCGCGTGCCTTCGTATTCTTGTCCCGGATTGCCGAGCCCTGCGACGATGTATGCCATAGTGGCCCTAGTATAGATGAAAGGCGGGAATAAAAAAAGCCCGCCGCTCGGGAGCGGCAGGACTGTATGACGAAGCGGAGCTTCTGGTGAGCGAGGCCGGTACGGACCCAATGGAGCCTGGCCCGGATGAGGCGCCTGCCGGTCGCGGAGCACAGCGTCGCGAGGAAGCCGCGCTTGGCGCGGATGACTCGGAACGATCGCCGCGCTTCGGTGAGCTTCCATGTCGCATGCTGGAATGCGATGAATCGCACGAACGAGCCGGGCGGCAGTCCGCACGCTTCATCGATGGTGCGCAATCTCTCTTTCATATGTTCCTTTCTTGTGTGCGTTATGCTAAAAAATAGCATCGCATAATTACTTCCCTTGTGTCAAGGAAGCTTTGATACTATAATGGAGCGCATATGGACACCGGCGATCCCATCTACAGCGACCCATCGAACGCGCCGGCTGCCGACCTCTCGAAGCCCGAGCGCCCGTTTTGGAAAAGCGTCCGCGAGTGGATACAGGTCATCGTCATCGCCCTCATCATCTCCCTTCCCATCCGCTTCTTCGTAGCGGAGCCTTTCATCGTGAATGGCGCGTCGATGGACCCGACCTTCTCGACCGGCCAATTCCTCATCGTCGACCGCCTGACATACCGCTTCGAGAGCCCAAAGCGCGGCGACGTCATCGTATTCGAATACCCCAATAACCCGAGCATATTCTACATAAAGAGGATCATCGGCCTTCCTGGCGAGACCATGGATATCAAGAACGGCAAGGTCTTCGTCTCGGATTCGGGCAAATGCCCCGTCCCTGGCACGGTGGCCGAGACCAGGATCGACGAGCCCTATATCGATCCGAACCATGCGTCCGTCGATTCTGAATGCATCACCCTGGCATCGACGGAATATTTCGTCATGGGCGACAACCGCGCCCAGAGCTCCGACTCCCGCATCTGGGGACCGCTCGACAAAGGCTTCATCATCGGCAGGCCGATCGTGAGGCTCCTCCCCGCATCGTCGATCTCATTATTCCCTGGCGAGCACCATCAATAAATAGGCATATGAATAAAAACAAACAGAAGGCCGCAGACTCCAAGTTCATCGCATCGGAGCACCTCGACAAGATCGGCGAAGTCGCCGTCTACTACGGCTTCACCCCGATGAAGAGCCCGTCGGTCACCAAAGGGGACATCGAAGCCAGCAAGGACATACTCGATGGCGACTATATCGACGACGAGACCGACCGCCACGGCAGGCTCCCGCTCCATGCCGAAGAGAAGATCGCCATCGTGAGGAGCTATCACGAGCTCGAGATGCATGCCCAGCCTCAGCCGGTCATGCTCTATTTCAAAGACCCGTGCCGCGGCTCGATCAGGAAGGGCGGCTTCCCCCGCTATGCAGACCTCGAGATCCTCGGCTCGTCCGGCTCGATCGCCGAAGCGACCCTCATCCAAGCCAGCCGCGCCATGCTCGCCGAAGAGGGCCATACGGAGACCGCCGTGGAGATAAACTCGATCGGCGACAAAGAATCGATCGCCCGCTTCTCGCGCGAGCTCACCGCCTATTACCGCAAGCATATCAACGACATGTCGTCCGAGAGCCGCCAGCTCTTCAAGCAGGACCCGTTCGAGCTCCTGGCATCTCGCGAAGAGAGCGCCAAGACGCTCAATGCCGGCGCGCCGCGCTCCATGGACTTCCTCTCTGAGACCAGCAGGCGCCATCTCGAAGAGGTGCTCGAATACCTCGAGACCCTCAAGATCCCCTACGCCATCAACAATTCCCTCCTCGGCAACCGCAAGTACTGCACCGAGACGGTCTTCTCGGTGGTCAATGCCGCCGCTCCCGACAAGAAGCCGCCGAGCCGCCATGTCCTCGCCATCGGCGTCCGCTACAACGGCCTCGCCAAGCGCCTCAATATGAAGCGCGACATCCAAGGCGTCGGCATCTCGCTCCTCATCAACGAGGGCAAGAGCGGCCTCAGGAAGCCGGTGACCAAGGTCAAGCGCCCGATCGCTTCGTTCGTCCAGCTCGGACTCGAGTCGAAGCTGCTCTCTCTCGAAGTGATAGAGAAGCTCCGCCAGGCCAAGATCCCTCTCTATCTCTCGCTCGCCAAAGATCGCCTCGGCGCACAGGTCTCGTCGGTGGAGAAATATCACACGCCGTACGTCATCGTCATGGGCAAGAAGGAAGCCGTCGAGCGCACCGCCATCGTCCGCAAGAACGACACGCATTCCCAAGACATCGTGCCCATCGACGAATTGCCGAAATATATGAAGAAGGTGGAAGCGCAGTATTTCAAGAAATAAATACAAGGTGTCACCTCGACATGTCGAGGTGACACCTTGTATTCCAGCCATTTGCCCCCGAAACGATCCTGTGTTATCATCACTCCACTATGATAAATGCAGAAGTAACAAGGAATCCGGGAGAGAACGCCATGGGCGTCATCCGCCGCTTCACCAGGAAGGTCCAGGGATCTGGCATCATCCAGCGCAAGCGCAGCATCCGCTTCAGCGGACGCGTCCAGTCGCGCTACAAGGTCAAGAAGCGCGCCCTCACCTTGATCTCGCGCCGCGCCGCCATGGCCGAGCTCGTCAAATTGGGCAAGGCCCCGGTCAAGCCGACCAGGAAATAAAGATGTCGGCAAAGGTTTCAATCATCAATGCAGATAACGCCACGCTTCCCCGCGTGGCGTTTGACGCTATCAAGGACGAGGTGCTCGGCCCCGACTATGAGCTCAACGTCGTCTTCGTCGGTCCCGCAGAGATCAAGAAGCTCAACCTCATGTATCGCAGCAAGAACGTCCCTACCGACATCTTGAGCTTCCCGTATTCGGACGATCACGGCGAGATATACATCTGCCTCGAGGAATCTCGCAAAGAGATGAAGAGATTCGAGCGCGATTTCGAGAATTTCATGTCATTCCTCTTTATCCACGGATGCGTGCATTTGAAAGGATACGACCATAGCGGTACAATGGAAGCCATAGAGGAGAAGGTTCGCGCGAAATTCGGGATATAGCGGTATCCGTCTGTCGGCGTGCGCGGAGCCTCCCTATCACAGCGAGGCTCGCCTCATACCCTATGGCCAGAAACATCATAACCGGAATAGATGTCGGAACGTATAACGTCAAGGTCGTTATCGCGTCCGCCAAAGAGAAGAACGAGCGCGGCTTCCCCAAGATCATCGGCATCGGCACGGCAGAATCCCGCGGCCTCCGCCACGGCTATGTCACCAACGTCCGCGACGTCGCAGACAGCATCAGGAAAGCGCTCCGAAGCGCCGAAGAAAAAGCCGGAGTAAAGGTCAAAAAGGCCTTCGTATCGGTCGGAGGCATCGGCCTGGCCGCGACGACCGTATCGAGCGTGCTCATGACGTCGCGCGCCGACGCCGAGATAACAGCCCTCGACCTCTCCAAGCTCCGCGAGCAGAGCGAGCGCGACATACCGCATGCCGGATCGTCGAACCGCCGCATCATCTACGACATACCGCTCCAATACCGCATCGACGGGATGATGGCCCTCGGCACCCCGCTCGGCCTCAAAGCCAACAAGCTCGAGCAAAAGACGCTCTTCATCACCTGCCTCGACCACCATGTGGCCGACCTCATCGCAGCGGTCAATGAAGCGGGCGTCGAAGTCGATGACGTTATGGCTGCGCCGATCGCGGCGAGCTTCGTCACGCTGTCCAAGTCTCAGAAAGTCGCCGGCTGCGTCCTCGCTAATATCGGCGCCGAGACCGTCTCCGTGGCCGTATTCGAGAACAATATCCCCACGTCGCTCGAAGTCTTCCCCATCGGCTCTACCGACATCACCAACGACATCGCCCTCGGCCTCAAGGTTCCGCTCGAAGAAGCCGAACAGATCAAGATCGGCGCCATCACGGGGAGCTCATACCCGAGGAAGAAGCTCGACGAGATCATCTCGGCGCGCCTCTCGGACATATTCGAGCTCATCGAAGCCCATCTCAAGAAGATAGGCAGGAATGGCCTCTTGCCGGCCGGCATCGTGATCACTGGCGGCGGCTCAGGCCTCACCTCGATCGACGATATGGCTCGAGCTTCGCTCCGCCTCCCTTCGCGCGTAGCCACGCTCGGCCTCGGCGACGGCAACCAGACATTCAAGGACTCTACCTGGGCGGTGGCGTACGGCCTCTGCATCTGGGGCACGCATACAGACGAAGGCCCTGAGATCGATACGACGGCGATATTCTTCAAGAATTTTTGGAAGCGCACGAGCAGGTGGTTCAAACAATTTCTACCCTAAGTCAATATTCAATGATCAATATCCAATATCCAATTAAACACCTGCGACTCGATTGGTCATTGGTTATTGTGTATTGATCATTTATTTTATGGTATTACCCGGACATCTCGCAGGCGGATATCTGGCGGCGCATGCCGTCCTCTTCGTCATGCATCCGGCTCTGCCCGCATCGGACCTCGCATTGCTCGCGGCGATCGGCACGCTCGCAGGCGAAGCTCCCGACATCGACCTCTTCTTTTTCTACCTGGCATGGAGGCCGGGCAAGAAGCATGCGGTGCGCAACCATCGCGACTATATCACGCATGCGCCGATCGCCTGGCTCACCGTCTGCATGGTCCTCGGGGCCATCGGCTGCCTGTTGGATAGCGCGTTCATCGAGACTCTGGCGGCGGTCATATTCGCCGGCACCTGGAGCCATTTCATCTTCGATTCGATCGAGTATGGCGTCCACTGGCTGTGGCCATTCTCCAATAAGAGATTCTGCCTACGCGAATTGCCCGACGCCGAGCCCAAAGGGCGTCCTGGTACGTTCGCATACTATTTCGACTTCATCCGCAGATTCTATTTCAAGAACATCACCAGCTATTGCGAGATAGCGGTCACTGCGTATGCAGCGTATGTTTTTCTAAGATAATAAGCACGTAACGAACGGATCGCAGACTCTTGTCTGCGATTTTTTATTGCCGCTCAATATAGCCATTCATATGACATTGACTTTTATGATAAATGTGATATAATACATAAGTTTTTAAGCT
>CAZSAV010000022.1:7047-9161 GCA_964604805.1 uncultured Candidatus Saccharibacteria bacterium
ATCTGAGGACCCAAGTTCCTGTACAAAACTTGAAGATACAACTGAATAGCGAATATGAACAAAAAACTGCATACCGTCGACTTCGACAAACTGGCACGAGGAACAGGCCTCAATGCTACTGATCTCAAGCTGTGCCTCAAAGGCCCCACCAGCGACCCTGATGTCGCATCGATCTCCCTCATAAGCGACCTTAAAGAAGTGCAGGCAGCTTTCATTCGCGCTAACTCAGATGAGCGAAGATACCTCCTAGCACGTCAATGGATCAACCTTTGCCAGAGTCTCAACGATCTGAAAATACTCTGGACGAAGCTGAGATGGGATAAAATGACCGATTCCTATCGATTCTCGCTCGGTGGCCGCTTTACGAAGAAATACCGAGAGATCGCCACTCAAACGATACTGGAAGCTTCGCTCGATGAGCTTCTCGATGTCAACCGCTTTGTCATAATGGGCAAGAATTTCCTCGATGACGAGCTCTGCCTCTTGCGCTTTACTCGCATGAAAGAGATCGCCGAGGAAGCGGATTTCAGCACTGCCCTGCGGGTGCTGAGCGCAGTATTAATGAGTGCTCACGGAGACAAGACCCTCGTCGAGCAGTTCACTCAGATCGTGGCTAATCGGGGCACTCCCGAGCAACTCAACGTGTTAGTGACCAGCAAGAAATTCTTCGTGGGTAATTTCGATCCCGAGAGCGACGCCTGGCGCTTCCTGCTTCAGAAAGTGTCGAGACTCTATCCGCTCACGCGGGATACCCAACAATAAGAATCTGACCACCAGGCCCGCGAACATCGTTTCGCGGGCCTTTTCTTTTACCTGACAATAAAAAAAGCCCCGACCTTTTGAGATCGGGGCTGTGACTTCTCCGCTGTCATTCCCTATTCAATGCGCAAACGACAGCGCGTATAGAGGCGAGCTGTATGCTCGCATCGACTCCCGCTCCCCAGCGCGTTGAGCCGCTCCGAAACCGGAGCTTGGCATACGCTATCGCATCCGCTTGCGAGCCTTCGCCGAGCGCATGCTCGGCTTGATCGACGACTTCGACGTCCACGACCCCGTTCTCACGGAGAGCGCGGATGAATGCATCGACCGGACCATTGCCGGCTCCGACGATCTTGCGTGCAACGCCTTCGATGGTCAATTCGACTGAGCAACGACAATGACCGCCGTCGTCTGTCGAATGGAATGAGATCAAACGATACCGACCGCTATGGTCGACATACTCGTTCCACAGCATCTGTTTAAGGTCTACAGATGTCGCCTCTCGCTGGAGGGCATCGATAGCCTTTCCTGCTATGGCGCCGAATTCGCGCAGCATGTCCTTGGGCAAGCGGATGCCGCATTCCTCTTCCAAGAGGTATGCGATGCCGCCTTTGCCCGATTGGCCATTGATGCGGATGATGTCATCGCAATTCCGGCCGATATCGGCTGGATCGATGGTGAGATATGGGACTTCCCATCTCTCGTTCTGAACCCGCAGACCCTTGCGGATCGCGTCCTGATGCGACCCTGAGAATGCGGTGAATACCAATTCGCCGCTATACGGCTGGCGCGGCGGGACGGTCATGCCGGTACAGCGCTCATACACGTTGCGGAGCGATTCGAGATCGGAGAAATCCAAGCCCGGATCGATGCCTTGGGTGTATAGGTTGAGCGCGACAGTCACGATATCGAGATTGCCCGTGCGCTCGCCGTTGCCGAAGAGCGTTCCTTCCACTCGATCCGCGCCCGCCAACAAGCCTGCCTCGGTCGCTGCGACGCCGGTACCGCGGTCGTTATGCGTATGGACGCTCACGATCGCAGAATCGCGCCGAGTCATATTCCGACAGAACCATTCGATCTGATCGGCATAGACGTTGAACATGGCCACTTCCACCGTATTCGGCAGATTGATGATCATCTTATGGGACGGCGTCGGCTGCCACATATCCATGACCGCCTCGCAGACTTCGAGAGCGAATTCGACCTCGGTGGCCGAAAAGCTCTCTGGCGAATACTGCAAGACGACGTCTGTGCCCGTAAGGCGCGACATGTGCTTCTTGACCCATGCAACGCCTTGGACTGCCATCGCTACGACCTCCGGCTTTTCGAGGCCAAAGACGACCCGGCGCTGGAGG
>CAZSAV010000023.1:0-5545 GCA_964604805.1 uncultured Candidatus Saccharibacteria bacterium
AATACTGAGACCTTGACATAGTCCCAGAATCCCCAGCCCGGAAGCTTGAATACGGGCTGTTCCATGCACCACGCCATGAAGTCGCCGAGCGGCTTGGTCATCGACATGTAGCTTGCGACTGCGCACAGGAGCGCGTACCCGACGATCATCCCGTCGATACGATCGATCTTCTGCATCTTATCCAGAGAGAATATGATCGCGTTCGACGCGAAATGCGCGAGTATGCACGCGAGAAGCCCGAACTTCACGAACACATACGTGAGGATGGCGCCGCCGACGAATTGAGGCAACACCCTGATCCACTTCTGAGCCTTCTTTTTCGAGAACTTCGTGAGGTGGACGAGAGCCCATATGCCGTTTCCGACCAGAGCGAGCGCATAGAATGCGATCGTGCCTGAAAGGAATGGCAGCTTGGTGAGCAGTCCGAGGAATAGACCACGGGCGAACAATTCTTCTGCGCTGCAAAGGACGAAAAAACCAAAAAAAAGGTTTCTGTCCCTCGTTCCGAATAGGTCGCGGAGCCGTAAGCCTTTGCCTTCAGTCTTCCCCGCTATCACCCGAACGATGAGGAGCGCAATGAACGAACATGGAAGCTCGATCACGACTACAGCCAGAAGCTGGGCGCCCATATCGAGGAGATTTCCTTTGAAGGGCGCGATCTCCATCGCGTTCCCGGTGAGCAAGAGTGCGAGCCCATCGACGACTGCGGCGAATGCACGCATCTTCCATGCAATAGCAGCGATCAAGAGCATCGTAGCTATGGCAGATACATTTCCGAGGAATTCATGTGGTTTTCTCATCAATGCCTTTCTATTGTTTTTTGGTGTACCAAATTTGAAAGTATAATAACAGAATTTAATGAATAAGTCAATAGCTCTATGGCCTTCGTCTGGGATCCCCGTATGCTAAAATATACCCATGCAGATATTCGCGTTCCTCCCCTCTTGGCTCTGGATCGTCGTTTCGGCGATCTTTTTTGCATTCGGCGAATATATATCAAAAAAGTTCGCTTTGAGCCCTGGCTGGAGCCTCTTTACCCTCTTCATCGCAGTCGACATCATGAGCGCTGTGGCATGGCTGCCTGCCATATTCGAAAAGAACCAGCTTTCCATCACCGGCGTCATCTGGTCTATCGTCTCTCTCATCGCCACGGTGGCGATAGGCGTCCTTGCCTTCAATGAAAAGCTGACTCTGACCCAATCGATTGGTCTGGCTCTCGGTTTTGTATCGGTCGTCCTGCTCAGCAAATAAAAAACGGGCATAGCCCGTTTTTTTAAACAATATAGATTTTATTACGACAGCGTGAGCGCGAGCAAGAGAAGCACGATCGTCGTTGCTGCGAATATGCCCGCGGTCTGGAGGAATAGCTTGACCGCCTTTTCGCGTTGCCCGTCGATGAGCATGATGACTGGCTGGTAGAAGAAGAGGTATGCCATGAGAGCCGCAGAGAATACGAGGACAGAAAGCATCACCATCGGATACAGCACGCTTTCCTTCGGACCGCCGAAGAGCTGTGGGCCGAGAAATACCGTCGTCACCAAGAGGACAATGTATGCCGTAGCGAGTATGGCATTGTAGAAGGGGTTTTTGGTCATGAAGGAAGTATACTACATCTTTCGGGAAATAAACTCCTGAGATTTAAGTTTTAACGCCCAGCAGGACAAGTAAAGGTCTGAGTTTCAGCCGTCGCCAACACCGTTCCTTCTATGAGAGGTGCATCTGGATTGACTTCGATGAATGAGACCTTGGCTTTAACTTGATTTCCGCTCTTACACTCGAAGAATGTGAGGTAATCATAGTTGGAATATGTAGTAACGTGAGGGGTCTTATCGCCAGCTTTTAGAAGGACGAGGTATTGAGATGGTATGGCGTTGAAATGGCTTCCCCAATCTGAACCATAGAAGACCTGAGGCTGGACACGGACTCCGTTTTGATATGGCTCTTGCTTAAAATATCCCAGGATATCTGAGTTGCCTTTATTGACGAGGGTTATCTGATCGACTCTTACTTCTTTGACCGCGCCTGCACTTGTTGAAAGGCTAGATTTCGAAAGCGAAATCGACACGTTCTTCGTCACTGGCATGCCTGTCGTACCAACAAGGATATTATTTACCGACTGAGAATACAGCTTCTGACCGCTCTTATCATACAATGTGACAAGTAGACTATATGAGCCAGGACGTTTAACAGCAACGTTGAAAGGTATGCTGATGACTTGATTTCCCGCATTGAGATAGGGATTATCGAATCGAGAGCTCGTATTGTCGGATGCTACAAGCTTTTTCGTATCGTCATACACCTCGACAGTTCCTGTTATGCCTCCCGCACGATTGGCATTCAAAGTTATAGAATCGTTCAACTGATACGCAAGCGTAGCCGTATCCTTACCATACTGAGGCAATATGAACGTAAACTGCGCATTACTCACCGTCACCTGCATCGGAGCGCTCGACGGAGGATTCGACTGCGAATCCTGACTATATGTGTTCGGGAGATTCACGCTCTGATCAATGGGAGTTGGGGCTTTTTGATAAAGGAAAAAGTAGCCAAGGATCAATACGATAACGACGACGCCGATAATCCACTTGATTGGTAGCTTCTTTTGGGTGTTTTCCATATGCGCAAAGTATATCATCGTCAGTGGAAGAGATATCCACAACGGAAACTATTAGTTCACCGCCAAAATATGTGATCCGTGCTCGACAATCAGACTAGATTAGAAAATATAGTTATATTCCGATTCGTATTCTGTTTCATTCTTTAACGACATAGAGGGTTTCTTGCAGCATCTTTCCATCATCACCTGGTATGAAAAGTTTGTAATTCCCTATGGCAGTACCTACCGGAATGGAGAAAACTATCTGATCGCCGGCGTTATTTATCGATACCTTCAACTGTACGCGCGGGCCATTTTGAAAATTCTGGATAAACACCGGGGTGGAACTTGAAAAGCCGGCGCCGTATATTACCGCTCGCGTTTTCCCGTCTGCTGGCAAAACCGATGACGGCATGATGCTTTTTATATATATGGAGCCAACGGTAGTCGAAATAGAGCTATCTCCCATCTTATTCAGATTGATTGAATCCAGACACTGGCCTCTGACGTTCGTGTTATTTATCCTTCCGTTCGAATCTGTCGGAACGGGGATCGTCATGCACATATCAGTGTTCTTATTGCGAATGGCGATAGCTGCGATGCATTTGTATCTTATATCGTTCCACGAGGAGGACGATTGTATATCTTCACAGATATTCGCGTCATTCTTTTGCAAGGCTACATTCGTATAGCATGTGCTCTGGTTGACTGCGACCTTGCGACAATAGCTCTCATTGCCTGTCTGCAATGCCTGGTCTGCATAATACCTATTCATGCTTTGGATCCTGAATATGGGAAAAAACAAAGACAGGATAAATGGTATCAATACGAGAAGAAGCAGCACGAATGTGTTGGATACTGCTTTTGAACAGATAAAAAATACCATGACGGCGGAGACTGCGAGGATAAGTAAGGGATAAATCAGGAAAAATGGACTCTCTATAGCAGAATGATGATCCCCGTAATAATAAACGAATTTAGCAGAGACATATATGCTCCACACGATGACATTCAAAAAAATCAGCAAAGACCTGATGAGCCTCTTATTCGTGTCTGCATTCATGGAAATAGTATAGCATCAATTCCCAAGCCGCTCGCGCGCAGGCGCGAGCTCTGGTTTCTATTTCATTATTACAATAGTGACATTACCGAGTGACCCTACAGGGAATCGAGTCTTACAGACTCTGTACAGGTTTCGCGCCGCACTCGCTCCGCTCCGTGCGGCATGCTCAACCTTTTCGATTCCCTAAGCAAGGTGCGCAGGCACCTTGCTTAGGGTCACAAAAATTTCACTCACTCCGTTCGTTCCATTTTTGTGACCCTACAGGGAATCGAACCCTGATTTAAGGCTTGAGAAGCCTTCGTCCTAGCCGTTAGACGATAGGGCCTTTTTGAGGCCTAGAAACCATAACCCGAATTTTACTTTTTTTCAAGCCACTCCTTTTCCTGCCTGACGAGGAGCGTGTCGGCTAGGTTCGGTTGGCGGAGGAGCGCTTTGACGATCCGCTCCATGCGCACCGATTGAGAGCCTTTGACGAGGATGATGTCCCCTGCCGCGACGACGGGGATATTGTCGGCCATGACGTCGGCCGCAGAATCATATGCATGGACCTGCGTCGGCCTCATGCCGGCCTTGACCGCTTCGTCGGCAGTGGCGCGGGAGCGCTGCCCTACAGTGACGAGCACGTCGCAGGAGCGGGCCGCTTCCCTGCCGATGCGTCGATGCTCGTCGGACGAATATTTGCCGAGCTCCATCATATCGCCGAGCACGGCTATCCTCGACCCTGAGCAGACGAGGCCACGGAGCGTTTCGAGGGCTGATTCGGCCGCGTCAGGCGACGAGTTGTAGGTATCGTCGATGATGGCCGAGCCATTGATGCCCGGAAGGACGTTCATCCTGCCTTTGGGCGCGTCATATGAATGGAGAGCCTCGGCGATGCGTTCGATATCCATGCCGCGCGCCACACCGACGGCGGCGGCGGCGAGCAAAGGATACTGATAGGTCGAACCGATGATAGAGAGTACGGAGACCGGTTTGGTAGTCCCACCGATAGTGAGGTCGAAGGCAAAGCCCGTCGGAAGCGACTGCTCAGGCACGGCAGAGGCCGGATTGGCGCCATAGGTCGCTCGCGCATTCGAGCCGCGGACGTCGGCCTTTTCATTCGTACCGAACGAGACGACGCGAGCGCCGGTGCCGGTGACGCGGTCGCGGATAGACGATACCTTTTCGTCATCGGCAAAGAGCACGACCGTGCCGCCTTTCTTGGCTGATGTAGCGAGCGAGGCTTTTTCTTCGAAGACTTCTTCTGGAGAGGAGAAGAACTCCACATGCACCGGCGTCCTGCTGACGCGAGTGATGACGGCTATGTCAGGCCTGAGCCATTTGGCTGGCTTACGGATGTCTCCCGGATGATCGGCGCCGAGCTCGAGCACCAGGCAGTCGGGATATTCTTTCTTGAATATGATGAGGCCGAAGCCGGCGCGCATGTTGCGCAGCCAGCCCGTTATGCTCCTCCAAGCTGTCGGCACGCCGATGATGGTGAGCGGCAAGCCGATGTCGCTATTCATGCTCTTTTCAGACTTGCGGACATAGCCGCCTTGATTTTTGAGCACGCTATAGATGGCGTCCTTGGTCGACGTCTTGCCTACGCTGCCGGTCACTGCCACGATGAAAGGCTTGTATTTGGAAAGTATCATCCTCGACTCGATGGTGAGGATATATATGATGATGGTCTTGATCAGATTCATGGTCCTATCGGTCAGGCTCTATCGTATAGTAGTTTATCAAAAATTTCGTGATATCGCTAAACGGCTGAGTGAGCGTCGCAGACGCGTACTCGGCGCCCTTCGGATACACTTGGTACAAGAAGACGAGGAAGCGAGGATTGTATGCGGGGAAATATCCGAAGAACGAGTGGAGATAGCGGTCAGGATAATAGCCGCCATGCG
>CAZSAV010000023.1:5555-8817 GCA_964604805.1 uncultured Candidatus Saccharibacteria bacterium
GTCTATTATACCGCCAACAAGGGTGGCGAGGACGCGATCTGGGCCGTGCCGGTCTTCGCGGCGACGCTATCGTCGTCGATCTTGATCGCGCTCTTGTGGAGCGCTTTGTCCACCACGGTGACCAGCATGTGCGTGACCTCGTCGACGGTCTCCTTCTTGAGCACCGATGGGCCGATATCCTTCGGTATCGCTTTCGTCGTCCCATCGCTCATATCAACCTGCTTGACCAGGTGCGGCGTGACGACATGGCCCCCATTCGCCAAAATAGAGAGCGCGCGCGCCGTATTGACCGGAGACATGGCTATGCCTTGGCCATATGCGGCAGTGGCGATCTCCACGTCGCGGCCGGTCTTCAGGTTGCCGATGATGCCCGTCGCTTCGTTCGGCAGGTCGATGCCGGTCTTGTCGCCTAGGCCGAATTTCTGAAAATATGAAGCAAAATTCTCTTTGCCGACCTTGAGAGCGATGGTGGCCGCGCCGACGTTCAATGATTGGCTCAATATCTCCTGCATGGGTATGACGCCGCGGGCTTTGCCGTCATAGTTCGATATCTTCTTGCTATTCAGCGTCATCGTGCCCGTATCGTCATATGTCGACGTCGGGGTGACTGCGCCGGTATCGAGCGCCGTAGCCATAGTGAGCGGCTTCAAAATGGATCCCATCTCGTAGACATTCTCGACGAGCGGATCAGAGAATACTTTGACGTTCTTGGCGGCGCCGGTATTGTTCGGATCGAACGTAGGCAGAGAGTCCATAGCGATGATCTCTCCCGTCTTCGGGTCGATGATGATGCCGCCGATCTCGTCCGGATGCCAATGATCGAGCGTAGCCTGCAATTCTTTTTGGAGATATCTCTCTACAGTCGGCTCGATGGTGGTGACGATGTCCCCTTCAGCAGACGCCCCGCCGAAGACCGTGTCTCTGACGCCCGAAAAGAGCTGAGCGAAGACGTTGGCCTTCGATCCGATGCCCGAACGGGCGAGGACGCTCTCATAGCTCCGCTCCAGGCCGTAGCGGCCGTCGACTGCGCCGAACGGGTTCTCGCCGACGAGGCCGAGCTCATGGGCAGAGAGCGTGCCGCCCGGATAGAGGCGCCATGTCTCTTTGACCACGCTCACGCCGGGTATAGAAAGGGCTTTGATTGAACCGGCTTTGTCGGCATCGATATGATGCACGATCTCTTCATAGCGGTCGTTCTTCCTCGTCGCGCGCGCCATGAAGTCCGCCTTGTCGATAGCGAGGTAGTGCGAAAGGGCGTCATATGCCTGCGAGGCGCTGGTGACGAGGGCCGGGTTCATGTACACGAGAAAGCCGCTGCCCACGGTCGCGGCGGCGGCCTTGGTGCCGTCGTTTGATTGGAAGAATATAGTGCCGCGATCGAAGAGGCTGATCGCCGGCTTCACATACTGGTTGTCGGCTTTGGCCGCATATGTGCGGCCATTCATGACCTGGGTCCAATAAAGAGACGAGCCGAGAGCCCCTGCTGCGCACAGGATGAGGATATACACGGCCCGCGTTCGGAGTCGATGCTTAGAGTTCATAGCCTCCCTTTGCGACGGTTCCCAATGAAGGAGTGCGAGAAATATATGCGCTGACCTTGCCCTGGACGTATCCGTACTTGTTCAGCGTATCCGGCGTGATGGCGCTCGAGAGCTCGAGGTATTTCGAATCGAGGCTCTGGACGGCACCGCTCAAAGCCACTTCGTCAGACTGGGCCTTCTGGATGGCCACCGTGTGAGACACGACGGCATAGACGCTCATTGCATAGGCTACGATGAGGACGGCGCACATGGCCAAGAGCGACGACGTGATGCGCACTCTGTGCTCATGTACCGTGCTATATGCGATTGCTATTGTTTTTGTCATGAATGTGCTGGATTCTGAAGTTCGAAGTGCGAATATGTTTGGATTCATACTTCGAGCCCCACAATCGATTATCTTTTTTCTATTACCCGCAACTTGGCGCTCCTCGATCTCGGATTCTCCGCTATCTCCTGGTCTCCGGCGACGATCGGCCTCTTGGTGAGGATGAGCGCTCCGGCTGTAGCCTGGGCGCGGTAGTAATTCTTGACGATCCTGTCCTCGAGGCTGTGGAACGAGATGACCGCCATCCTTCCTCCGATGTCGAGCCTCCGATAGCATGCGTCGAGCCCTTTCTTCAAGACGTCGAGCTCGCCGTTCACCGCGATCCGCAACGCCTGAAAGGTCTTGGTCGCAGGATGGATCTTGTCTCTCCGTGCGAATATCGGATACGAGAGCTTCACGATCTCTGCGAGCTCTCCCGACGTCGCGATATGCTTCTTCTCGCGATAGCCGACGATGGCCCGCGCGATGCGCCTCGCGAACCTGTCTTCGCCATAGCCGAATATGACGTTGGCGATGTCTTCCTCTGCCCAGCCGTTCACTATGGTCTCTGCAGTGAACGGATAGCCAGCAGGGTCTCCCATGGTCATGAGGAGCGGCTCGTCATTCTTGAAGGAGAATCCCCTGCCCGACGTCTCGAGCTCATCCGATGAGATGCCGAGGTCGAGGAGGACCATAGCGAGCTTGTCCGCCGAATTGCCGTCCGCTATGGCGTCGATATCGCCATAGCTCGCGCATTCGAGGACGAGCTTGCGCCCTTCCGAGAGCATGCCGGGGAGCGAAGCTCGCGCCCTCTCGACGGCGCGCATATCCCGGTCGACTCCGATCACGTCGACGTTCCCCTGGAGGGCTCGTATGAGGGCCTTGGTATGGCCCGCACCCCCCAATGTCCCGTCGAAGAGCCAGAATCGCTCCTGTTGCCCGGATATCGGCCTCTGCTCCGCATGCGGAGCCTGCGACCGATCACCGGGAACCAGGTGTTCGACTACTTCATGTAAAAGAACCGATTCATGGACGCTCTCCATGGCGTTAGATCATCCCCGCCTGACCGAGCTTCTCTGCCAAGGCGTCTGCCTTGCGCTCGACCTCGCCGCGGTATGCCTCCCATTTCGTCTCGTCCCAGAGCTCCACGCGATCGCGGACTCCGATGAAGACTACTTTGCTTTTCAACGCGGCTCTCGTCCGGAGATGCTCGGGCAAGAGCATGCGGCCGGCTCCATCAACCTCGGCTTCGACCGCGCCTCCGAGGAGGTAGCGGTTGAAGCCTCGATTGTCCGCCTGGAGCATCGAGCTTTCGTTCACTGACAGGCGCTCGGCGATCTTGTCCCACTCCTTCACCGTGAAGATGAAGAGGCAGGAATCGAGGCCGGGCGTGATGATCACCTTCTTCCCCATTTCC
>CAZSAV010000024.1:0-7233 GCA_964604805.1 uncultured Candidatus Saccharibacteria bacterium
TATCTACACAATTCCAATATCTCTGCGACGATCTGATCGAGGGATGCGGCAGCTTTGACCACGAATTTCCGAGCGCCGAGGATCTTTGCGCGCTCGATGTCAGAAGGCTTGCTCAGATTCGAAAGGATCATAGTCGGTATCTTCTTGAGGTTCGGGTCCATGGCTATCTTTTGGAGAATGTCGAAGCCGCTCATGCCTGGCAGGAGAAGATCGAGGACGATGGCGTCAGGAGTCACGGTCGAGAGCATTGCCATGGCCTCTTCCCCGTTCTTTGCATGATGGAGCTCGAAGCCGGACGATACGAGCTTTTTGGCGAGAATGGTGCCGATGAGCTTGTCGTCTTCGACCCAGATGATCTTCTTCTTGATCGACGACACCTCCGACGAGGACGTCATCGATGAATGGTTGAGGAACTTATTGACGCGCGCAAGAATGTCGGTCGGGTCTTTTTTGAATGAGATGACGAACTCCGCTACGCTCCCTTGCGCGACTCGGCGCATATTGATGGGCATGCCCTGGGTAGAGAGCAAGAATACAGGGATCTTCTTGAGCAGAGGCTCGGCATTCTTCTTCTCGAGGATATCGTAGCTATCGGCTCCCGGGACTTCGATGTCGAGGATGACGAGGCGCGGCAGAGCGTCATATATGGCCTTGAGTCCTTCGACGCCGTTCTTGACGAGCATGGTGTCATAGTCAGCGCGAGAGAGAGCGTCTGCGATCTGTTCGCCGAAGGCGCCGTCGCCTTCGATGATCAATATCTTGTCCCTTCTCTTTGCATCCGCTGGTGCTGGCATGCGGCTATTCTACCATACGCATCGCTGCCAGGCTCGCAGGTGTGAATATCTTCGCAGGCGATATTTGACAAATATGATATCTACGGTACTATTTCGTCAGAAAGGACCACTACCATGTCACAGACTGATTGCACCTTGAGAGATTTCATCATCGCTCTGCTCCTCAATGCGCACGAGCGCTGCCAAGCATTGCCAAAAGACGAAGACGCCTGGCAACGCGCCTTCTATGAGCTCAAGTACAAGAGCCCGACGCGGCCGGTCGTCGTCAAGAACCTCGTATTCGAGCGGCAGACCGTTCCGCCGTATCGTCAGGTGTCGTCGGATCTGCGCGAGGAGCTCGAGCGCCTGAAGAACGACAACTTCATCGTCATCCTCGCTCCGCTCCAAGCCAATGGCTTGAATCCGCTCCTCCTCGAATTCTCTCGGCAAAAGCTGGCGGCCATCTTGCCGCGCATCAGCGCCTCGACCGATGAAGCCGTCTCGATCTTCCGATTTATGAGATTCTGACGCACAAAGCCGTCCCTCGACTCCGCTCGGGACGGCTTTTTTATTTGACGCCTGAACCTGCCCGCATGAGAACGAGCAATTCCTGTATATACTTCGCCAGACGCTGTGCTTCGGCATGCTGTTCATTCATACTGATTACACCATCGAGAGTGTCGACCAAATCCGCGATAGCTTCACTTTTATATCCAGCTTTGTAGTATACGACTGCGCGCCGTACTGCGACCTGCATCCGTGCAGCATTCGTCCCAATCCTGTCAGCTTCAGCTTCGTGCCCTGTATACCAAGCATCATACATTTTCCTGGTTTCAGGATCGCTCAAGCCGCGCTTTTCAAGCGCATCTATCATGGCCTCATCAGAGACCGGGCCTCGTTCATATTGTCCCAGCCCTTCATTCATATGTGACTACCTATTTCGTCTTCGAATCCCCTTTCAATGTCGCGAAAGCCTCTTGCACTGTGGTCATGAATTGCGCCGGGAATATGATGGTTGAATTCTTTTCTGTAGCGATCTCGGCCATGGTCTGGAGGGTGCGGAGCTGGAGAGCTACTGGATGAGCGGCGATCAGGTCCGCGGCTTCGCCGAGCTTCTGAGCGGCCTGGAATTCTCCTTCAGCGGCTACGATCTTGGCGCGGCGCTCGCGCTCTGCTTCCGCTTCCTTGGCCATGGCCCTCTGCATATTCTCAGGAAGGACGATGTCCTTGATCTCGACGGCGGTCACCTGCGCGCCCCACGGCTCGGTATGCGCATCGATCGTATCCTTGATCTGGACATTGATGTCACCCGTCTGCGAAAGGAGCTGGTCGAGCGAGAATCTGCCGACCACATTCCTCACGGTCGTCTGGCTGATCTGATTGACCGCATCGTATACGTCTTCGATGGCGACGACGGATTTGCGCGGGTCGACGATGTGATAGTAAGCAACTGCGGCGATGTCGATCGACACGTTATCCTTGGTGATGATCTTTTGAGACGGGATATTCATGGTGATCGTGCGCAGAGTGACCTTGGTCATGCGCTCGAATATGGGGACGAGGATGATGAGGCCCGGTCCGCGGACTCCTGTGCATTTGCCCAGGAAGAAGATGACGCCGCGATCGTACTCCTTCACTACTTTTAATGATAAGCCGAGGAGGACGATGACGACTATGATGATGATAGATAGCATGCCCCAACTATACGCCTGCTTGTATGGCGTGTAAAGATATGGTTTCATTGTGTCAGAGCCGCAATAAACCAAAACAGAAAGGATATATGGCCATCGCAGCGAAAATGCCCCGAGGACGCGCCCTTCGAACGATAAAAGAAGAGCAGCCGCCGCCCCAAAAGACCATCGTCCATGTCGCCGTCAAAACCGAGCCGACCTGGAAGGACGGCGCTATGATCCATGAAGGATTGATATTCGATCCAACCGTGATCTACAGCGACTTGCACCCCCGCGCTCGCGAATACTATCGCGAATTCTTCTGCATCGGCGACGTATGCGCCGTCATGCCTATCGAGATCGATGCGAGCCTCGGCTCATGGGTCGAACAGCTCGTCGACACGATCGGCGCTCGATCCAACGGCATCTGGATCACCGGCATGATCGCTCATTTCAACGTCGGTCGCGGACAGCAAGCCGAGCGATTCTGGCAGAGCCTCCATGCTCTCGCTGCGCAGATGCCTGCTTGCAAGAAAGCAGCGTCGGCCTGAGATATGCCCGTCCCTCGACTCACTCGGGACGGGCTTTTTTTATGAAGCAAAAATATATTGACATACGTTATAATTTCGTGCTATAAAATACCAGTACACAGCTATTCACAGCAACCATACCCACATACAAGAAACGGAAACTATGAAGCACATCAAGCCGGTCGCGCTCGTCTTGTTCATCTCAGCCTGCCAGCTCCTCAAAGCTGAAGCGCAGGCTCCCATCACCCGATACCCTGCAGTCAGTTCATGGGCATATACCAACATCCTGTCCATTGCGACGAATATATCCGGGTTCACCTACCCGAAATACCTGATCATGCGAGAAGGACAATTCTCGGACGACAATAGCTCCCTGCAGAACGAGCCAGATTATTTTGTGATCTGTGATTCGAGCCTCCCCGGAGGTGCTACGGTCCTCAAAGTCGGTCCTCTGCCTCGCAGCGGAAACGGCATCTGGATCGCGCCCGTCGTCTTCTCGAATATGCTGAGCGGCGCTACCTATTCGGTGGACCCCGATCCATCGACGCTGTGCGCGCCGTTCGTAATGTCTGGTCTCGTGATACGGATGAAGATCTCATACGGCCAATCGACCGATCACCCGCGCATGCAATTGACATGGGGCCAAGGATCCGGATACGGCTCGCCCGGCGACATCGTCGACGACTTCACGGCGGCATTCGTGGATCTAACGAAGCCGCTCGATACGCGAGTCTCGATCCGTCATACCAATGGCATCGCATACGTCGGCATCACGACGACGAACGAGAATGTCGTCGCACAATGCTCGACCAGCTTCACGGCATGGTCAGACGACCCGCAGCCGCCGCTTCGCATCGATGGGTATACGCAGTGGCACGCATTCGCTTCGCCGACGAACAAGATGTTCTTCCGTTCGCGAACGACGAAATGATCACACCGAACCCGACGCATCAGTGCGTCGGGTTGTTTTGACCACTGATTTTACCGTCGCGACATATTGACCACGGTATTTAATACATGGTATAATAGAGCCGACTTTGGTCATTGACATAACACCAACACTCTATGAATTATGAAGACTCTGAGATCCATCGGACTCGCGATGGCCGCTTCGATAGCCATGCTCGCGAGAGCCGGCACTGAAGCGACTGTAACCAGGTACCCGGCGATAAGCTCGGTCCTATACGCCAATATCTTATATTGGAATGACGTGTCTGGAAGCCAAGATTTCCCCGAAGACATCCATCTTCAGGAGGGAGAGCCGACCAGCACGAACAACCTGTCGACGCACTATTTCGCTGTGCCGATCATGTGCATGAAAGACGGGGGCACCGTCCTCTCGGTCGCCCCTTTCCCCGTCGATGAGAACGGCGTGCTCAATGCGAGCATGACGGTCCGCGACGTCATCAATCGCACGAACTACACCGTGCCGTATGCGCGCGATGCGACGAACAACGTCGTCTGCGGGACGTTCTCGATATCGGGACAGCAATTCTCGGTGCACATCTCGTACCCCGCAGGCACCGGCCTGCATCCCAGCATGAAGCTGACCTGGGGCACGCGGTCGGCGCCGAACGATCCTGGACTGGTCGTAGACGACATGCTGAATGCCGTCATAGGCCAGCCGAAGCCTATCGATACTCGCGTATCCACGGGCAAGCCGCCCAATATCCAAGGCATCTCGAGCCGCATATATATCTGCATCACGACGACGAACGAGAATGTCGTCGCGCAATCGTCGCCAGACCTCAAGAATTGGTCCGACGACCCGAACGCGCCGATCTCCATCGTCGGGTATCGGCAGTACCATAGCTTCGCACCGGCCGATGCCTCGTTCTTCCGTTCGCGGACGACGAAATGACGGCCACGCACCCCACCGCGCATTGCGATGGGGTTTTTCAATATTAAAAAGCCCCGAAAAATTCGGGGCTACTCTTTAGACAGCTTCGCGCACGAGGTCGTGGAGTTTGGCTGTACCTGCGAGCAATGTGAGCTGTTGAAGCCCATTATCCACATTATGCGGATCGAGCCCATACCCTTCGAGGGTCATAGAATTATGGTCTACGGTCGACGGACCGATATAGCATGCGTCGCCGGGCACGCTCAATGACAGATACTTGGGCTTCGTCTTATACGCCGAGAATCGCATGCATGACAGGTCTTCATCCCACATAGCGAGATGCGCGATCTTCATGGCATCGACGATCGGCTGTATGGTCGAATCGTTGATATGCTTCGAGACCCATGTCGCGACTGCCGGCGAGACGCTGACGCCGAGAGAGCCGCCGTTGTGGCCACGGTCGATGCGTATATCCTCGATCATGGTGAGCTGCGGCTCGTGCCAACCGGTGTCGCCGTCGAATAGCCACAGGCCGCTCGAGAGGATCTTGAGCGAGACGCGCACGTTCGCGGAATTGGTCCCATCGCCGCCCCTGATGTCAGGAAAAGCGATATGCCATGACAGCCAATCAGGCCGCGGATCCGGAACAAGCCTCATCGCATGGCCGAAGCCCCAGTCGCCGACGCAAAGTGGCGTCATCGGGTCGAGACGCGTCAGGCCTTGGAAGTATGGTATCAGCCGGTGATTTTCAAGGCCAAGACCCAGAAGATATTTGAATGCTTTCTCATGTATCGAGAGCGCAAAGCCATTGCCGTCTCCTGTGAGGCCGAGCTCATACCAAGCCGGCATTTCTTTCTGTTGCAGATTGAATTTCATAGTTCCTTTCTTCTGGCGAAAGGATAGCAGGACTGCACATTTGGTTCAACAGTGATTTGACAAATTAATAGTATTAGTGTATAAATACCTCAGAGACATTTGGACGCTCGATATATGACGAACACATTGAAAAAAGGGTCTCCGACCCCCTGGCCACAAGGAATGCAGATTGGCATGACGATCGCAGCCGCCCTGTATGGCATCTTCTTCTCACTGGCGCAATCGCCATGGGGATTCTGGGTTGGCGGGTTCATGGCAGGAATTCTCCTGTTCAACCGCCGCTACACGCCGATCGTCACGGGCTTCATGATCTGCTTCATAGCTGTGGTGATCATGGCCTTTATATTCAAATCGCCCTGGATCTGCATCATGTGGGCATTCGGTTTCGCTATCGCAAAGGCGCTTCCGAATGGATAAGCGAGCCTTTGCCGCCGCACGACAGCGTGCGGTTTTTTATATCCCGTATTTCTTGACGCCCTTCTTGTATTCCCTGTCGAATGCCTCTTCGAGCATCGGGCTCACGCCTTTGCATGCATCGACGATCTGTTTTGCGCCGATGATATAGGCGGGATTGTTCTCGGGCGGCCAATCGAGCATCGGATCGGTGGCGACGAGCCTGACATTCGATGTCTGATCGGCGATCTTGACCCTCTTGATGCTGTCGCTCTCGGACTTCACGCGTTCGGCCTGTTTCTTTTTGCGCACATCGGTCGGCATGTCTTTGAATTCAGGCAAGTCAGTCAATCCTTCGACGATGTTGGCGATCTCGGCGCCGAATGCCGCCTCGATGTCATGCAGAGTCGTAGGCGTATCCTCGATCGTATCATGGAGCCATGCGGCGGCTATCTCGGCATCCGTGCCGCCTGAAGCCCACACGAGGTCAGCGACCTCCTGGAGATGGACGACTCTCGGTCGCACCACGCCGTTGATGGTTTTGCCGACGTGATCATTGGCGTGGGCCTTGCGTGCGAATTCTTCTGCTACATAGATGATGTTGACTGATGACATGTGAGTTTATTATCGATGAAGTATAGCAGAAATATCGTGCACGCTCATACGCGGAATATCGAGCAGATGCAACATAATAGCGTATATTGACAATGTGGTGTTTTACATGCTATAATACATACAGATTATGAACAACCACCCAATCGATACCAAACTTGCTCTTCAATTCGCAATCCTCTGGTGCATCGCGCACTTCATCTTGATGCTCTGTCGTCTCCCTCGAAGCGATTACCGCATCAACCGCTTGAAGCTCTATGGCATCGGCTTCACAATGTTCTGGTTCCTGATCGGTTCCGTTGCGTTCATCGCATGGGGCAACAGCCACAACATTTTCGAAACCGCATTTGCCTTCACCGCTGGCTACCTCGGCCAAGCTATCACCGGCATGGGATATATCTTTATCCTGGTCGCTGGAGGGTTCATCGCCATGAGTCTCGTTTTCGGCCAGGCCGCAACCATGTGGGGAAGCTGGATCAACGATGACATCAATTGCATGGATCTACTCTAACGGATCCCCTACCCCGCGAAAGCATTGT
>CAZSAV010000024.1:7243-8805 GCA_964604805.1 uncultured Candidatus Saccharibacteria bacterium
GTAATAATGCAGTAATTTATATACTTTTAACTGATATTTCTGCTTCTTTAAAATTTAAATTAAAGTTTAATAAAGATTTTTTATTTAAAAGTCGAATTAAAGAAAACAATATTGCTTTTTTTATAATACAAAACGATAATTGAATACCCTTCTTATAAGAAGAAAGGCAATAATGATCGAACTAAGCGAGAGTGTAATAGAGGTGACCGCACAAATAGATAGGATAATACTGTAACAGTTGGCCACTAAAAATTTTGATACTGGAAGTAGTAATAATGCAAAAGCGATATTTATAAGTGATATCACAGAGAAATCTACTAATTTGCTACTGATACTAACTCTTTCATCATTATTATCTTTAAGCTTCTTATAAATAGCTTCAATTTGTTTTGTATGTAGGTGTTGCGGATGAGCTAGTTTATACTCCTGAAGTATTTTTTCTGACTCAATAATCATATCAATTGGAGAATACCCGGTTACATCAATTTTTGATCTGTAATTCTCAATTAATGGCCTCATCATTTCAGCCTTCGATAAAAGCTCATTTTGTAATAATTGAAGTTTAAATATTACAACTGTGCCTAAAAAACCCACCAGAGCAAGGAAACCTTGAACAATTGTGCTGAATAAATAATAAGATAAATTTTGGTCTTCAAAAATAGCGTAATTATAAAGTATAGTTGTAAAAACTAATGCACATGTAACATAAAAAAATACTGTTAAATACTTTTTATATTTATTCACGAAATTATATATACCATCTTTCATTATTTTCTCTTTTTCTTCCCTCCCACACTCCCCACCCCACCCACACTCCCCACACCGATGGCGGCCCCAAACTTCTCCTGCAACACGAACAACTCATCCCTGATGAGCGCCGCGGTCTCGAAGTCCAAGGCCTTAACGGCTTCTTCCATCTGCGCCTCCTTGTTCTTCATCAACTGCTTCGGATCATTCTGCGCCAATTCTTCATCGATCCGCACCAATTCATGCACAGCCTTGTCATGCTCTGACCGCAGCTGATCGGTGATGTCATGGATCTGCTTCTTGATAGTCTGCGGCGTGATGCCGTGCTCTGTGTTGTATGCGATCTGGATATTGCGGCGTCGATCGGTCTCCTTGAGGGCGCGTTCGATCGAACCGGTGACATTGTCGGCATAGAGGATGACCTTGCCGGCGGCATTGCGGGCGGCGCGGCCGATAGTCTGGATCAAAGCCGTCTCTGAGCGGAGGAAGCCTTCTTTGTCAGCATCCAGTATTCCAATGAGCGAAACCTCCGGCAGATCCAAGCCTTCGCGGAGCAGGTTCACGCCTACGACGATATCGTACTTCCCTTTGCGGAAGTCCGTGAGGATGGTGATGCGCTCGATCGTCTTGATGTCGCTATGGAGGTATGCGGCCTTGATATTCTTTTCCTTGAGGAATTCAGTGAGGTCCTCTGCCATCTTCTTGGTCAGCGTCGTCGCAAGGACGCGGTCGCCGGTCTTGATGGTCTTCTCGGCTTCTTCGATGAAGTCGAATATCTGGCCTTTATAACCAATCTTAGCTCCTTTTGAATTTGA
>CAZSAV010000025.1:0-7121 GCA_964604805.1 uncultured Candidatus Saccharibacteria bacterium
ATCGATCATACATGTCCGGATTTCCTTGAATCTGGATCGAGTGCGTTTTTTCAAGAAGGTCGAGGAGCTCTTGGCGCAACAAAATCGAGCCTATCAATGCATAGGCATGGTGAGAGAGGCTCCTGAGCTGGTCGGCGAGTCCCATGCGGACATTCTACAAGGTGTCGCCTCGACATGTCGAGGCGACACCTTGTCAGATCTACCTCTTTGCGAGGATCGTCTTCTTGTAAAGGTCGATATGGTCGAGGATCATGCCGGTGCCCTTGGCGACGCAGAGGAGCGGCTCTTCGGCGAGCTGAGCTTTGACGCCGGTGCGTCGGAGCACGAGCTCAGGGAGATTCCTGAGGAGCGACGAGCCGCCCGTCATGATGATGCCTTGGTCGATGATATCGGCCGCCAATTCAGGCGGTGTCTCCTGGAGGACGTCTTTGATGGCTTTGACCATGTCACGGAGCTCCTTGGCTATGGCTTTGACGATCTCGTTTGTCCTGATCTCGGTCGAGCGCGGCAAGCCAGAGATGAAGTCGCGGCCTTTGACCATCATCGAGAGCTCTTGATCGAGAGGGATCGCAGAACCGATGGTCATCTTGATATGCTCGGCCATATGGTCTCCGATAGCTAGGTTGAATGTTTTCTTTACGTAATCGGCGATCGCTCCGTCTATCTTGTTGCCGGCGCATTTGACCGACGTCGACGAGACGATGCCGCCCAGAGAGATGACGGCCACGTCTGTCGTGCCTCCGCCGATATCGACGATCATGTGGCCTTTGGCTTCCTGAATGGGTATGCCGGCGCCGAGAGCTGCGAGGATGGGCTCCTTCACTACATACGCATTCTTAGCTCCTGCTCGGATAGCCGCTTCGATGACGGCGCGGCGCTCGGTCGAGGTGATCGATGCCGGCACGGAGACCATGACGTCGGGCTTGAAGAGGCTGAAGCGTCCGAGAGCGCGGTCGATGAAATAGCGGAGCATGGCCTCGGTCACGCGATAGTCTGCGATGACGCCGTCGCGCATCGGGCGATAGGCGATGATGGAGTCTGGGGTGCGGCCGATCATGTCCTTGGCGGCATTGCCGACGGCGAGGACCTTCCTATCGACTTCAGATACGGCCACGACAGAAGGCTCGTTCAGGACTATGCCCTTGCCAGGAAGGAAGACGAGCGTATTGGCGGTTCCGAGATCGATGCCGAGTTTAGGCGAAAAAAAGCTCATGGGGCGACTATATCATACAAAAGAGAAAAAATGGAAGAATCTCGGCCTTTGAGATCTACACCCTCTTCACATCGGCGCCAAGCTTGTGCAACTGCTCTTCCAGACGCTCATAGCCGCGATCGATGAGGCGGACATTGCTGATGGTCGAATCGCCTTCCGCGACGAGAAGAGCCGTTACCACTGCGAAACCCGCTCGTATGTCGCGCGCCGCAAATTCATATGGCATCGAAGGGACTTTGAATATAGCGGGGCCGATCACATGCGCCTCCTGTGCGCTATTCATGCTGACCTCAGCCCCGAGAGCTTCGAGGTCTTGGATATATTTGAACCGTCCTTCGAATATCGTCTCCTCTATGTCGCTCTCTCCCCCTGCGAGGGCGAGGAAAGTCGCGATCTGCGCCTGAAGGTCGGTAGGAAAGCCTGGGTATTCCTGAGTGTGCGCGTCGAACGATCTGAATGACGAATTGGGCTTCGTGTTCCTTTTGATGGATATCTCTGTTTCATTCCATGAAATAGGAACGCCCGCTCCAGCGAGAAGGTCGAGCACCGCCTTCATATGCTCAGGCTGGCAGCGTTCGATGACGAGGTCCTCTACGCACAATGCTCCGAGAATGGCGAAACTGCCGGCTTCGATGCGGTCCGGTATAGCGCGATACGGGACTTTTGGCGAGAGCAATTTCCCGCCCGTTCCTTTGATGGTGAGCTCAGACGTGCCTATTCCTGATATATCTGCCCCGCACGCATTCAGCCACTCGGCGACGTTTCCTATCTCTGGCTCCCGAGCGCAATTGCGGAGGGTCGTCGTTCCATGCGCCAGGACCGCGGCCATCATGACCGTCTCGGTCGCTCCGACCGATATCTTAGCGAACTCGATCTCCGCGCCTTTGAGTCCGCCCGAGCATCTCATATGATATGCGCTCTCGTCTTCCGATATATCGGCTCCGAGCTTGGCATAAGCATCGATGAAGAGGTCTATCGGCCGAGCGCCGATGACACAGCCGCCAGGAGCTGGAAAAGATACATTTCCGAACCTCGACAGGAGCGGACCTGTCAGCACGACCGACGATCGCATCGACTGGCCGAGCTCGCTATCTATCTGGATGCCATCCGGACGTATTTGAATAGAATCGATCTCGAGCGTCATTCCGCCTGATGCTGATTCGCTCTTCATAATGACAGATGCGCCGAGCTTCTCGAGGATGTCTGCCTGCGTATGGACATCGGCATTGTCGGGTATATTTTCCAGCACCGTCTTGCCGTCAAAAAGGATCGCAGCGGCCATAGCCTTCAATGCCGCATTCTTGGCGCCATGGATAGTCACGCGGCCCTTCAGGGTCTTTTTTCCAGCGAGCCCGCGTATAGCGAATGAATCTCCTTGAAGTCGTGTCATTCCGACATTCTAATAGGTCCGGACCCGATTCACAATGATATGGCCTAAAAAAGAGCGCCACGCGCAACTTATTTGTCAATGCTGTCCGGACACCATATAAAAGGTATAAATAGTCTATGAACATCATCCGAGTCATTCCCCTCACCAGGTCGAAGATCGCCGATGAGCTCTCATATTTCACCTCATCGGACATACCGGTGGGCGCCATCGTATCCGTGCCCGTGCGCTCGAAATCAATGAGCGCCATCGTCACGAGCGTTCAGCCAGCAGAAGACCTCAAGTCCGACATCAAGAACGCCCCCTTCGTCATCCGCAAGCTCGGCAAGCTCAAGGCGACCTCGTTCTTCCCCCCTCAATTCATGGATGCGGCGGAATATCTCGCTTCCTACTATGCGACGACGCTCGGCAATACGATCGACTGCCTCGTCGCCGATTCCATTCTCGAGCAGGCACACAAGATCGCGCCTCCTTTGCCGCGCCAAAGCTCGTTCGACGCCGTGCCCGAGACCGCCATGATGATGCAGAATCAGGATGAGACATATGCGGTCCAAGGCGACGACGCAGACCGCATAAGCACGTGGAGGAGCCTCATCCGCCAAGAATTCGCCCGCAAGAAGTCGGTCGCCATCCATGTGCCCACCATCGACGATGCGCGCTTCTTCGTCTCAGCCCTCGAAAAAGGGATAGAAGGCTACATATTCCTCCTCCATGGCAGCCTGACCAAAAAGCAGGCCGCCGACCAATGGGCCAAGATCGCCGACATCGACCATCCGATCGTCGTCATCTCGACCGGCTCGTTCTCTCTCCTTCCGCGCGGCGACATCGAGACCGTCGTCATCGAGCGCGAGAGCGGCAGAGGATGGATAGTGCCCAAAAGCCCCTATATAGACTTCCGCCATTCGCTCGAGACCGTAGCGCGGCGGCGCAGGCAGACGGTGTTCATAGCGGACAGCATGCTCCGCACCGAGACGCTCCGTCGGCTCGACGCGCATGACATATCCGAAGGCTCGCCGTTCAAATGGCGATCGATCTCGACGGCGCGCGACGTCTTGGTCGACATGCGGACCAAGAATCCTCGCGAGGCGAGGAGAAGCGCGGCGCCAGATGCCGAAAGCGAAGAAACTCCTGAAGCTCCGGTCGCCATCGGTCCGTCATTCAAAGTGCTCTCGCCCGAGCTGGAGAATCTCATCCGCAGCAATCAAGAAGAGAGCACGCACCTCTTCGTCCTCGCGACGAGGAGAGGCACGTCGCCGATCACCGTCTGCAGCGACTGCGAATCGGTCGTATCATGCGCGCAATGCTCGTCGCCAGTCGTCCTTCACACGTCGAAGGAAAGCGGCAGGAATTTCTTCATGTGCCATACCTGCGGCACGCGCCGGAGCGCCGACGAGGTTTGCGTCGTCTGCGGCGGATGGAGACTGGTGCCGCTCGGGGTCGGCATCGACCTGGTACGGAACGAGATCGAGCGCCTGTTCCCTGGCATCGAGACGTTCAAGATCGACGCCGATTCGACCAAGACCGACAAACAGATCGCAGAGACTGCCGCCGCCTTCAGGGCCAAGCCGGGCAGCGTTCTCCTCGGCACCGAGATGGCCATCCATCATATCCCCGACCGCATCGACCATATCGCCATCGTATCCCTCGACTCGCTCTTCGCTCTGCCCGACTTCCGCATCCAGGAGAAGATCATGTATACGTTGATCAGGCTGCGCGCTCAAGCGACCAGGACGTTCCTGGTGCAGAGCCGGCGCCCTGACGAGCGCGTATTCGAATTCGGCCTCAAAGGGAATCTGAGCGACGCCTACCGAGCCACATTGGCCGAGCGCAAGCAATTCAACTACCCGCCTTTTTCTATCCTCATCAAGCTGACCGTCGAAGGCAAAAAGGACGCCATCGCCCGCATCATGGCGGATGCCCAAAAGCTGCTCGAGCCGCGAGAGATCGACGTCTTTCCCGCTTTTACCTCGACCGTGCGCGGCAATTCGGTTATCCACGGCCTCATGCGCATCGAAACGGGCGCATGGCCAGACCCGGAAGTCGCAGGAATCCTGAAATCGCTTCCGCCCAATGTGAGCGTCAAGATAAACCCGGAGACCTTGCTCTAGTTGGCACCATTCCCTATTTCATTTTGTAATATATACGATATTTGCTATAGTGCCTACATGAAAGACATCCTCCAGAGGGAGCATCCAGTGCTCCGCGAGACGGCCCGTTCAGTGCCCACTGGCGACATCGGCTCGCCCGAGATAGAGCGCGCAATCGAAGAGATGAAGGCCTCCATGGCCGAGCAAAAGGACGGCGTCGCCATCGCGGCACCGCAGATCGGCATACCGCTCCGCATCTTTGTCGTCTCAGGCTCGCTCCTCAAGCAAGCAGACAAGACGTATACCGGCAGCGATGCCGACCTAGTCTTCATCAATCCGGAGATACTCAAGATGTCCAAGGAAAAGCGCGAAGTGGAAGAAGGCTGCCTTTCCGTCCGCTGGCTCTATGGCAAAGTGAAGCGCTCTGTCCGCGTCACCATCAAAGCCTTGAACGAAAAAGGAGAGAAGATCGAGCGCGGCGCGAGCGGCCTCCTCGCTCAGATATTCCAGCATGAGATCGACCATCTGAACGGCATCCTCTTCATCGACAAAGCCAAGGAGGTATGGGAAATGTCCGAAGAAGAGATAGCCCATCTCCAGAGCGCATAATATGAATACCGAACGGCCTATACAGTTCGCTTTCTTTGGCTCATCGCGATTCTCTGTGATCGCGCTCGACAAGCTCGCTCGCCGCGGTTTTCTCCCCGCTCTCGTCGTGACGACGCCCGACAAGCCGGCCGGCCGCAAGCTCAAGCTCACGCCGACGCCCGTCAAAGAATGGGCTATAGCGAAAGGCATTCCCGTCCTCGACCCAAGCTCGCTCGACGCCGTATTCGTTTCAGCGCTTAAAGAAAAAAAACTCGACCTCTTCGTCGTCGCTTCATATGGCAAGATCATACCTCAAGCCATCATAGATCTGCCGCCACAGAAGACTCTCAATATCCATCCGTCTCTATTGCCGAGATATCGCGGCGCATCGCCGCTCCAGTCTGCGATGCTCGACGATGCAAAAGACACCGGCGTCACCGTCATGCGCATCGACGCCAAGATGGACCATGGACCGATCGTGGCTCAAAAGGACGTGCATGTAGATGAATGGCCCCGATACGAAGACTTCGAGACGCTGATGGCGACTGAGGGCGCCGGTTTGCTCGCCGATACGATGCCCGCATGGGCCGCCGGAGACGCTCCTGAGCGAGAGCAAGACCATGAGGCCGCAACATATACAAAAAAGATCGCCAAGTCAGATGGCCTCATCGACTTTGCCGACGACGCCTATCTCAATTTCAGAAAGATACAGGCTTACCATGAATGGCCAGGCGCTTACTTCTTCATCAGCCGCGACGGCCAAGACATGCGCGTCAAAATCACACAAGCATCATTCGCGGGCGGAGCCCTACATATAGAAAAAGTCATACCCGAAGGCGGCAAGGAGATTTCGTACAAAGATTTTACGAGCGGATACGGTACAGCGATCTAGCTAGTTGAGGTACTGTGTCGGGATGATCGAGAAATTTTCTCCAACCTCTTGGGCTTTAGCAGTGAAATAGTAGAGAACGACCCAAAAACATAATAGGCTGATGAAAGCGATGCATAGCCATGAGTTAACGGGCTGTTTAGCGTTCGCCATGCTGAAGAATGATGGTTTGCTGTTCATGATGGCGACGTCGATAGGTATAGGATATCACACTCGCTTGCCCCACGGCCACATGCCTTTGACCATGTCTTTGACGCGGGCCCCGCTCCTCCTCACGAGCGATATGCGCTTGCCTTTGCCGGACTTGAGTTCGCGCAGGATGTCGTCGCGCACCAAGTCGATAGCCGAGTATAGGTCGGGCCTCTCCGAGCTCGCATAGAGATTCTTGCCAGCGCCGACGATATGGACCTCGGCTTTGAATATGTCTCCTTTCTGATGATGGACGCTCGACTTGCCAAGCTCGATGTCGCACTGGACCGACGGGTCTGACTGGAGCAAAGCAGAGACTTTGTCCATCCTCTTGTCTACATACTCTCGGATCGCAGGCGTCAACGTGACGTTCGTCGTCTTGATGTTTGTATTCATATGAGTGAATTATAGCATCTGACTCTATATTGATAATGGTGCGCGCTCCATTCTCCTCTCAATACGAATCACGCTTGGATCATGGTGCGCTATTCTCTGCTCACGGAGCTCCTCGCGAGCTCGACGATCTTCCTATTCGAATGATGCCCTTTCACGAACCTGACGATCATATCGGGATAGAGCTCGCGGACGATCTCGATGATGCGGTCATTGGCTTGATTGTCCTCTGCCGGCTCGCGCAGGTATATCTCCAGAGCGTCATCGCCCTTCTTAAGGACGACCTCCTTCTTTGCGTCGGTATGTACGTGTATCTTTATGAGCATCTGGTGTTTTTGATTTAGCGTGTGAGGTATGCTACATTTTGTCATGTTC
>CAZSAV010000025.1:7131-8321 GCA_964604805.1 uncultured Candidatus Saccharibacteria bacterium
GTCGCGCAGTCGCCTGTTCGCCGATTGGTCGCAGGTTCGAATCCTGCTCCCGGAGCAAATGAAAAAGGCGCACATGCGTGCGCTTTTTCATTTGTGACGGGAAGCACGTGCCCTGCGGCACGTGCGCGCAGGATTCGAAAAGTCAGAGCATGCCGCACGGAGCGGAGCGAGTACGGCGCGAAGACTGTACAGGTCCTGTAAGGACCGAATCCTGCTCCCGGAGCCAGTAGTTGACATAATTATTTATTAATGTTATTGTTTTAACAAATTGCACGGGCTGGTTAGTTACCAGCACAACAACATAGAATCCTATATGAGCTCTCAAAATAAGACGGCGACAAGCCTGAAGGTGTTCATACTGTACGGGAATATCCAAAGTGGGAACATCCTCATCCACAAACAGTTCCTCGTTGCAGCAAAAGACGAGCGAGAAGCAAAAGGCCTAGCGGAAGGAAAAAGCAGTGTCCTCATCCTGCCCAATAACATGCAGGAAATAGCTGACACGGAGTCAAACGTGAAGGCGTCCTGCATTTTATGGGAATCATCCAGGAACGAAGACCTGACTGCACTTCGGAGCAGCTTTGCAAGTCACTCATCTTAAGGTGAACGGTGGGCATTTCCAATCACCCGCACTACGTCACAACGTAGTGCGGTTTTTTATTTGTGCGAGGGAGAGCAGGCGCCCTGCAGCACACGGATAAATGATTCAAACCCCAAATCAACACTTTGACTTCCCTTAAATACGGGATACACTTTATATAGACGGAAACCAAAACCAAGAATGGAGACGCGCATGAATACTTACCTGTACGTTGTAGTCCCGCTCCTCATCATTTGCATCATCGGAGCCATCGTTGCGCTTACAACCCGCCCATCTCCGATCATCTGCCCCAACTGTTCGGCGAAGAGAACGTTCGCAGACCAAGACAGGGTCGGCCTATGCAAGAAGTGCGCGACTTCTCACGAATTCGTAGACTTCAGATTGCTGAACGGCACGCAATTCGGAATCGTGTGCCTAAAAGGCCAACACGAAAATCATCCCTCAGGGATCCTTCGCGCATGACGCGCCACTGCCCGCTTCAGGTCCATCGGAAGCGGGTTTTTTATTGCAATCCCGCTATGTCGATCTTGTGCATCTGCATCATTTTGACGAAAGCACCGGGCTTCTTCATGAGCTCATCCATGTTCTC
>CAZSAV010000026.1:0-4438 GCA_964604805.1 uncultured Candidatus Saccharibacteria bacterium
CCCTAACCCCTATCCCCTAAACCCAGTGCCTCATTTGTTATCCATGACCGCCACGCCCATCCCGCGCACCTTGGCCCTCACCATGTACGGCGACCTCGACCTCACCGTGCTCGACCAGTCCCCTGCGGGCAGGAAGCAGATCATAACCGAGCTGGTCCTGCCTGATCGCCGAGAAGCGACGTACGAAAAGATACGAAAAGAATTGGCCGCCGGCCGCCAGATGTACGTCATCTGCCCGCGCATCGACGAGCCTGACCCCGACAAAGAGGCCGCAGTCATAGCGAAGTCCGTCGTCGAAGAAGCCGCTCGCCTCAAAAAATCCGTATTCCCTGAATACGAGGTCGGCGTCCTTCATGGAAAGTTGAATCCGAACGAGAAGGACCGCGTCATGGCCGAATTCAAAGCAGGCCGCATCCATATACTCTGCGCTACCTCAGTCGTCGAAGTGGGCGTCAATGTGCCCAATGCCACCGTCATCGTCATCGAAGGCGCTGAGCGCTTCGGCCTGGCTCAGCTCCACCAGCTCCGCGGGCGCGTGATGAGGAGCAGCCATCAGGCGTATTGCTATGCCTTCACCGGGACCAATTCAGCGAGATCGGTCGAGCGCCTCACCGCGCTCGCCACCGCCAAGAACGGCTTCGAGCTCGCCGAGCTCGACCTCTCTCAGCGCGGATCAGGCGGCCTATCGGGCGCCAAGCAATGGGGCGTGTCCGACATAGCCATGGAGGCCCTGCAAAACCTCAAGATGGTAGAAGCGGCGCGCAATGAAGCGGCCTCGCTCATAGAAAAAGACCCGACGCTCAGACAATACCCGCTACTCCGGACGAAAGCAGAGGCTTCGAAAAAAGAATCGCACTTCGAATAGCGCCGCGGCGGCTGAGATCGCTTATTGTATCGTGACGTTCATGGTGCGCGAGACAGCCGATGGGCCATTGGCTCCCGGGTTTCCGATATAGCAGCTGACGGAGATCGTACCGCTGTTGAGGAAGAGAGGATTGGGACTGCTATTCAGGCTCCCTGTCGGCGCGAGTTGAGACGTCTGCGTGCCATCGTTGAAGCTAAAGAGGCCAGTGGTGTCGTTTATCTTGCATGGCATAGGATATCCAGACCATACGCCGATCGATGTCCACGCGACCGGTATGGTGACATGGTCGACCATGACGCTCGACCTCGTGACCGTGATCGAATCGTCCCCGGCTGTCATGCCGTGGCCCAAGATGTTGATCGTGACTGCGGGCGAAGGAGCGCCATTGCCTGTCGACGTAGCGGCGGTTTCGAGCGGCGCATAGAGGTTATAGCTCTGATTGAGCTGGCTCGTGCTCTGAGAGCAGACGCCGCCGCTGGCTTGAGCGCATGCATACTGAAGAGCCTGAGGGGCGACATATACATATCCGAGCTGTGTCCCATCAGACGTCGTGCAGTTCGATCCGCACGGGTCATTCGGCACGCTGGGCATATATGGCTGGAGATCGGCTTTGAAATTCGCCCACGCCGTGGCATGAGCGGTAGCGGTCGGATTGGATCCCGCTATGGCCGTCGATATGGCGACGCATGCGCTCGACGGGTCTGCATATCCCCCGCTGGCCTGGGCCTTGCAGCCTGTCTGCAAGTCCGGCGCTTGGCCGTTATGGTCGGCCATATACTGCTGGACAGCCAGGTCTATCTGATGGGTCTGCTGGACCCTGACCGAGTCCCTGGCTTTGGCGCGGGCCACGTTCACCGATACGAGAACGATGCTCGACAGCATGCTGATGATCGATATGACTACCAGGAGCTCTATGAGGGTGAATCCGCGGTTTTTCATTGATATTGCAAAAGCCTCTTTATGAAGCATGCGGCATCGCCACGTTCTCCTTGTCGGCATCATGCTCTCCGACGACGACTTGGACGCCGATCTTTCTTTGAAGGAATACGCGTATGTCCTCTGCGGTATCCTTGTCGAGCGGCTCGAGGATGAGGTCGGTCTCGTTCTGTTCGTCCTTCTCCTCATGGCCTGCGCTGTCGATGATGAGCTTAGAGACCCCGAGCAATTGATACGACACGTTGCGACGGATATTGATGTCCTGCATCTGGCGATATGGTATGGAGACTTCTTCTTTATTGAGGATGCCGGTCACCACCTTCATGCCGAATTCCTCGAAGGTGAACGCGTAATGGCGATATTCGAGCCAGCTCACCGCCAAGCCGATGAGGAAAGCGAGCACGGCGAGCATGAATAGCAAGCCAGAGGCATACGATATGACGTCAGACGCGAACATGAGGCTCGATGCTCCCGGGCCGCCGACGGCCTTTGATGCGCCGAACAATGCCTTCATGACCGATCCATGCGATATGGCTACGACGATAGATATGCACAAGAATACGAGCGCCGTGATCGAGCGCCGCGACAGAAAGAGCGTGAATGCCTTTCGTCCCAGATGGTACTCTTGGTTCTGGATGATCATAAGCTAGCTATTCAGTTCGGTGCGCAGCTCCTCGAGGCGCAATTTGTCGCCGGTCGTAGACTCGGACTTATTGAGCTTCTTGATGCCGTTGATGGTGTCTTCGAGCGCAGACTTGTACTGCTTGCTCACGCTATTCATCACTTCCATGTATACCGATGCGAAATTGACGAGCAATGCGCCCTTCTCTTCGATGGTCAGGCCCTTGGCTATGCCCTCTTTGATGAGGGTTTTGGCGGCCGTATAATTCTTGTCCGCCACGAGCGTCTCCAGTTTTGATAGGTCGAGCGGCATATTATGAATTATTAAGCGTGATAAGTATGTGCGATACCAGCATCCTCTTGGCATTGCCTTCGGTAGTATCAGGCAGTCCATCGACCGCCTTTTCCAAGGCATCTTGGACGAACGCGCGGACTTCATCGCCCTCTCGCGATCCGATCCGCTCGCGATCGACATATCCTTTGAGCGACTGCTCGAGCCTATCGAGAGTGTTCGCGCCGAGCTTGCATGTGAGTACCGCATTGACGATCTCTTCTCCAGCCTTTTTCTCTATCCGTTCATCCATATTCTTCTTGATCGCTTCGATGTCATGGCCTTCGACGACGCTTATGGCTGCGTCAGGAGACTCCGCCATGTCGACCCATTCAGCGTATCTTCGCTGCATCTCTTCGAGAGCTTTGAGGCTATTCTTTCCGGAGAGCTCATTCATATGCTGCTCGGCCCTCGACTGCACCGCTTCGGCTATCTCAGCGATGCCTGATATGCTGCCCATGATCTCGGCGCGCGCGTTTCCATACATCTCGAGAGCGACGGCTCGGACCTGATTCCTCATATTGATAGCGGCGATGGTCTCGGCTACGGCCTTCATCTGCTCATCGACGCGGTTGGATATGCCGTTGAACTTCTTTTTATCCAGCTTCTCCCCTTTGGCCTTGTGCTCCTTTTGGAGACGGCGCGCCGCGCTTATCTTCTCGATCGTGCCGCCGGTCACGTCGATCATGTCATGAAGGATGCCTTCGGCCTTGCCGCTTATCGGGCTCACGATGAACGAGCTCGCTACGCCGATGGCTGAGCCGAGCACTTTGGTCCACATCTTTGTCTTGCCGAGGAAGCCGAACGCGCCTTTTGCTTTGTCGAGCGACGCGCGCTCCGCCTTGAGCCCTTCGAGCTTCGCAGGCAATTCAGCGCCGCCGCCCAACGCAGCGAGCTGGCCTTCGAGCTCATTTATATCTTTTGGTAATTCCCTGAATTCTCGTATGCGCTCTCGGAGCGTGTATATCTCTTCAGGACTCTCGATAGCGAGCGTATCGAAATGCGCATCGGCGGCAGCGAGGTCTTCCCGGCTCAATCGGAAGCCCATCTCCTCCTGTATATTCTTGATGAAGATAGATTTGACCTCCCTCTTCACCGTCTCCTTCGCAGTGAATATCTCGAAGCGCTCCTTCAGAGCTTCCATATCCGTCGAATCGAAAGTCTTTGCATCGGGATGCTTGCCGAGGAATTGAGGGAATCCTTCGGTATTCATGGCTTTCTTGGCATCGAACGCCTGTGCCTGCAGTTGTTCTTTCGCGTCGTGTTGAGCTTCAGCCATATGGATGGATTATATTCTAATGCGTACAGTATACCGCTTCGGCGCTATTTTTTGTACTTCTCCATGATCTCGGCTTCTACCTCTGACCTGACCCGGCCATACATGAGCGACGAGAGCTCTTTGAGCTTGTCCACTTGAGCGCCGTTCCCTTTTTCAGGCGGCATAGTGCGTATATTGAAGGGCTTTGTCGGCCTGCCGCCGGAGAGCATGCGTATATATGCATTGAAATTGTCGAGATTCATGATGTCATTGGCCGTGAAAACCGGCGTGAACTGCTTCTCGAGGAACTCTGCGTCCTCGGTGCCGACGCGGAAGACGGCCATCGAGCCGACGTTGCCGAACACCGAATTCTTGATCTTGTCGTCGAGCTGGCCGATGAATTGATGGACAATGGTGAGCGACAAGC
>CAZSAV010000026.1:4448-8077 GCA_964604805.1 uncultured Candidatus Saccharibacteria bacterium
GGGCTTCAGAGAGGATGGTGGCGATCGAATCGGTGGTGACGTTCTGGAACTCGTCGAGATAGAGGAAGAAATCGGGCATGTCCTTGCCGAACGAGTCGACGCGCGACAATGCCGCCATCAAGATCTTTCCGACCAGGATGAGGCCGATCAAGTGCGAGTTGATGTCGCCGAGGCGGCCCTTCGAGAGGTTCACGAGCAATATCTTCTTGTTGTCCATGATCTCGCGCATATTGATGGAAGACTTTTCCTGCGCGATGATCGGGCGCATGATCTCGTTGGCGAGGAACACATCGAACTTCGACGTGATGTACGGCACGACATTAGCGAGCGAAGCCTCACCCCCCGCCTTCTCGGCGATCTCCTTCCAGAATTGGACGATGATGGGATTGCCGCACTTGGAGATCTTGAGGTCGCGATAGGCCTTGTTCGACATGACGCGAGAGACGTCGAGGAGCGTGCAGCCAGAATCAGGGTCTTCCACCACCAGGCCGGTGGCATTGCGGAAATACTGCTCGAAGATCGGGCCCATCGATTCGGGCACGCCGCCATAGAGCTTCTGGAAGATGCTGAACATCTCATTCACTACGAACGTCTTTTGCTCAGGATAGCGCCTATCGTATTCGAGCATATTGAGAGCCATCGGCCGCTCGACGGATGCCGGATCGAAGTAGATGACGTCTTCGTAGCGCTCAGGGGGGATGTTCGCCAAGATATCGACGACGTCAGAACCGTGCGGATCAATGAAGCATACGCCCTTTCCAGCGCGTATGTCCTGGTTGATCATGTTCTTCAAGATGCTCGTCTTTCCAGTTCCCGTCTGGCCGATCACATAGAAATGGCGCATGCGGTCTTCGGGAGCCATGAATATCTTTTGCTCGACGCCGCGGTTGACGTTGACGCCGAGGAGCATGCCCTCTTTGGCCAAGTCGAGCGGAGCGGGAGAGGTGCCCGCTTTTGATTGCTTGAGCTGAGGCGCCGCTCGATTGACGCTCGATGCCGGGAAATGGAGGCAGGTCGTGACCTCTTCGAGGTTCAATATCATGTTCTGGCGCGGCTCGAATTCGCGGAGCGAGAACTTCTCCAACAAGTCTTCGAGCTTCGACTTCTCTACTTTTTGCCACTCGATGCGATTGCCGTGGCCGTTCTCGAACTGGTTGAATGCCGATTCGAGGTCGTGCAATATCCCCTCGGCTTCTGCTGGGGTCGCCGCCGAAGCCACGATGCGGATGTTGGCCGACACGAACGGCTCTTTGAGCTTGGCAGTGAACTGCTCGATAGCGGTCGCATCGAGCGCTTGAGCCCGCTTGGCCTTGTCTTCCTTCTCCTTCTCGATCTTCTCTTTGCTCTTGAACATATGGCTCAAGTCCTTGATGATGGCGCCGCCGAGGCCAGAGCCGACTTCGTCGAGAGCGTCGGATATCTTGGTTCCCTTGCGTATCTTTTCGAGGGCTTTGCCGCACTCTTTCGCGAATCCGTCCTCGCGCGTGCCGATGATGAGCTGGATGGCGGCTCCTTCGCCGGCCGTATCTATCTTCGAGAACGCATTGAGGATGGCATTCAACGGATCGACGTCGAATTCTTCGTATGACTTGAGCGGATACAGCGCATGCCTGCCGAGCTCGCCGTATGAGCCAACGGAGACGCCGGTCTCATTGAATATGTTGTAGTCGTCCTTGTGCTCATTGACATGCGCGCCAGGGAAAATCGCCAATATGTGCTTCTCGAAGAGCTCTTTGCGCGTCGAAGGCACGGACACATAGAACACGAATTGGTCGCTGCCATTAGCATTGGCGATCTCGACCGAGAACCAGTCTGGATTGCCTTTGTCAGACGAAATGGAGAGCATGCCGGCATAGAATTGCTTCATGCCGGATATCAATTCGGAAAGCTGCTTCTTCTTGTCGTCTTCGGACGTCTCAGGCAAGCTGACTTCGAAGAGCGCCATATGGAGGGGCTTCCAGAGCTCGTCTTTTTCTTTGAGGCCGGTTATCGGATAGCCTGAAGCTACGAATTGGATGAGGAAACGATGGAAATCGTCGAGCAAGTGCGGATTATTCATCTTCTCTACGACCGACAGCGCATTGCGTATGCCCTTCTCTTGGATGATGGCGATGAGCTGTTCGATCTTTTTGTCATGAGCCTCGGGAGTGAGCTCAAGGACGATGGACTCTTCTTCCTGCGGCTTCAATGCATAATCGGGATGCAGAACCTCCGATGGCGCCGTCTGCGCATATTGTTTGATTTTCTCATGCGCGGCCTCTTGAGGAGCGACTTCGACGCCGCGGCTCTTTGCCTCTTCGATGCGGGCAACAGCGGCTTCGCGGAGCCGCGAGAGCTCTTCGGTCGGATTGGTCGACTTGGTCTGCCCTTCGAAAGAAACAGGATTCATGTCGAAATTATATCATATCGCGATATCCGCCAGCGCCTATTTTTTCCGTGCGATAAAATTGAGGTATCTTTTGCTATTCGGCTTGAAATCCTCAAAATGGACTATCTCAAATCCATGTTTTGCGAGCAATGATTCTATCTCTGTCTTGGTATAGAACGCGAACAAGCGCGGCATGCCGACGCCGGAGCTCTCTCGATATGCTTCGCCTTCGCCCTCGATGAGGCCAAGGCCGAGCACTCCCGTATCGTTCAGTACTCTGCGTATCTCTGCAAATGCCGTGTCTATCTCTGTTTTCTTTATGTGAAGCAGCGAGGTATATGCCCATACACCGTCGAATTCGCCGTCTGCAAATGGCAGATTCAAAAAATCGCCGACGACGGAATCGAGCCCGCGGGCTTTGGAGAGCCTGACCATCTCTTCTGAGGCGTCGAGACAGGTGACGCTGTGCCCTTTCTCTTTCAAGATGAGACCGTCGCGGCCAGGACCGCTCCCAATGTCGAGGACTTTTCCTTTGACCATGGAGATGAACATGTCGAAGAACGTCCGAGGGAATCGCTCCCAAAAATCGGTCGTCTCGTCGTCGTACTGTTTCGCCATCTTGTTGTACGTATCTATCGTTTTGGAGTCCATTTTAGAATTATAACAAAATATATCGCCTTATTTCTTGATCAGATTCAACCAATGTGACAACGGTTTCTCGTGCGTAACCAAGAATGATTCTCCTCCTAGATTTCTGAACACATCGCACGTCACCGGAGAATTATCTAGTAAAATACTCCCCTGAGCATCCATGCCCTTTCTTCTGAGTACGTCCATAAATATCTTTCCTCCGTCAGCATTCTTGGACCTACGCTCGACTGACGAATTCACTATCGTATCGAAATATTTCTCCAATCCGAGCGAAGGGACAGTGAACCGATCGAAACAATCCATGTTATCTGTGACGAGTATCGTTACATATATTGATCTGAGTGCCGTAATCAATGAGAGCGCTTGTTCATCGACCTTCATCGTCTTGCAGTCATTCACAAATATTTTCCACAACGATCCATAATCGACACCGATATGAGCTGCGGCAATTTCATTTACTTCCTCAGAGGTATATACGCCATTCATCCAATCCGAAACTATCGCCGTATCTGAACCAAAGAGAAATGTTTGGATCTTTTTTTGAAGCTCTGAATCGAGGCCCCTCCAATATCTATCGTGGCAGAGAGTGCCGTCGAAATCGATGAATAAT
>CAZSAV010000027.1:0-8001 GCA_964604805.1 uncultured Candidatus Saccharibacteria bacterium
CCGCTTTCCAAGCGTGCGCACTAGACCACTATGCGAACCCTCCGTGATGAAACTAGAGAATAGCAAATCCGATCTCCAATATCCAATATCTGCGCATCACCACTTCCCGCTCGCTCCCCCGCCGCCGGACATGCCTCCGCCAAAGCCTCCGAATCCTCCCCCGCCGCCAAAACCGCCGCGGCCGCCGCCCGTGAACAGCGGCCACATGCCGCCGCCTTTGCCGGGACCAGGCGGGAATTTAGATATGAGATAGTCGAAGACGAGGCCGAGTGCGCCGAGGATCGCTATAGCGATGATGCCGGTCGATACGAAGCCAAAGATGAATCCGATCACCGTGCCCAAGCCCGCGCCGATCACCCCGCCGAGCCACCATGATTTGGTCTTGCTCAGAGCGCGGACGAGGGCGTTCACGATGATGAGGCCGAAGAAGATGACGGCGAACGGGCTCACCTTGAGGCGAGAGAAGATATTGCTGATGGTCACATAGCTCTGGCCGAGGTATTGCTCCGCATCGCCCGAGCCCGAGACGATGCTCGTTACCTCGTCGACGGCGCCATGGATCCCTCCGGCATAATCGCCCTTCTTGAATGCAGGTATCATGACCTTCTTGACGATGCCGTTGGCCGCAAGATCGGGGATATCGCCTTCGAGGCCATAGCCGACCTCGATGCGCGCCTCATGGTCCTCGGTCGCGACGAGGATGAGGACGCCATTATCTCTGCCTTTGGCGCCGATTCCCCATTCCTCGAAGAGCTTCACAGCGTATGTCTCGATGGTCTCGTCCGCTCCGACAGTCGGCACCGTGACGACGGCCACTTGATCGTTCGTCGACGTCTGGAATGCTCGCAATTGATCATTGATCGCCTGTATATCGGAAGCCGAGAGGACGTGGGCAAAATCGCTCACATATCCCTGAGGAGACCCGGGGCTCGCATATGCGAGCGCCATCATTGGCGCAGATGCGAAGGCGGCGATGAGGATGAGTCGTTTCATGTATGTATTCTAATCTATGGCAACGGGCAAGGCTAATGTCGCCTTGCCCGTTGCCTCGCAAATGATGAGGATATGGCTAGAACTTCACTGCCGGCGCCGTATCGGTTCCCGGTGCGGCGTTGAAATACTGCCTCTGCCCGAAGCCAGTGATCGATGCGACGATCGAGCTCGGGAATCGCATGACTTTGAGATTGTAAGCCTGGACTGATTGGTTGAATCTCATGCGCTCGACGCTGATCCTATTCTCCGTTCCTTCGAGCTGAGACATGAGGGATTGGACCGTGTCAGACGACTTGAGCTGAGGATAGTTCTCGGTGATGACGAGCAGGCGTCCCAAGGCGCTCTCCACCTGATTGGCGGCGGCGGCCTTCTGGTCAGGCGTCGAGGCTCCCGAATACTGGGTGCGAGCCTGTGCGATGGCGTCAAATACGGCCTGTTCCTGCTTCATCACGCCCTTGGCGGATTCGACGAGGTTCGGTATGAGGTCAAAGCGGCGCTGATATTGCGTCTCCACTTGCTTCCACTGCGTATCAGCCGCCACGCTCGAGGTGACGAGGCCGTTGTACGTCGCAAAGCCGTAGATGAGCGCGAGGACGACGATGGCGCCGATTATGATGAGTGTTTTCTTCATACGCTGTGTGTTTCAGATTACGAGCCGCTGATATCTACCTGTCCTCTCCTATTATTTCTTCGTCGGTACGACTGAAGTCTCGTCCTTGCCGGCCGGTCCAGAGACGAATGCGAACGACTTCACCATATCGGTGAAAGCGGCGTCTGCCGTAGCAGTGATGGCCTTGTTGTTGTTCTGAGCCTGGGTCACGTTCGATCCAGTGAGATTCTTGCTAGCCGGGCTCTTGGCGATCGAAGCGAACGAGAAGAAGTAGCAGACGTCGTCCTTCTGGAGCGAGTACATGCGGTTGAAGTATTCGGTGCCGGTGACGGTATTGGTCATTGCGATCATGTTGAGAGTCGAGCCGCCGACCGTGAGCGTGCCGCGATCCTTGACGGTAGTGACCGGCGGGAATGCGCACTTGCCGGTAGCGACAGAGACGTCAGCCTGGAGCTTGTTGATGGTCGATACCTGAGACTGGTCGACGGGCATGATGAATGAGACGCCCGTGCCATTGTCGTTCTTCTCCCATGCGCTCGGATATTTGACCGAGAAGCCGAGCTCGTCGTTCTGATACGAAGAGACCTTGCTCGAGACCTTGGTCACTTCTGACGAAGCCACCGGAGGAGTGGTGGTCTGTCCATTGCCCGTATCTGTCGTCTTGGGCGTCGTGCCAGAAGGAGTCGATCCACGTCCGAAGACGATGATGCCGACGACGACGAGAACTATGATGATAATGACGGCTATTGTTGTTTTTTTCATATGTGAAAACGGATAAATTAAATAATGCGAAGACCCGTTATGTCCGTACACTATACCACATTAATGAGGGCGGTGAAATGGCTTTATTCCACTTCGAGGCTATTCCAACGGCGGCCGCTCCTTCTTTTCTTCGGCCTCGTCGGCTATCGCGGCTTCTGTGGTGAGCAATATCGATGCGGCAGAGCACGCATTCTCGACGCCGAGGCGCGTCACTTTGACGGGATCGACGATGCCGGCCGCTATCATATCAAGCACCATCTCGTCCTTGAGCGCATCGTAGCCGATATTTCCCCTTCCATTCTTGATCCGGTCGACGACCACCGATCCATCCTCCTTTCCGGCATTGATGGCGATCTGGCGAGTCGGGGCTTCGAGCGCGCGGATGACGATGCCATAGCCGAGCTTTTGCTCGGGCGTCATGTCCGCCTTCGCCGAGAGAGCCTTGGACACTTCATGCGCCGCTTTGACCAGAGCCACGCCTCCGCCGGCCACGATACCTTCCTCGATGGCGGCTTTGGTGGCATTGACTGCGTCTTCGATCTTCAATTTGAGATATTTCATCTCTGTCTCGGTAGCCGCTCCGACGCGGATGACCGCGACGCCGCCCGCGAGCTTGGCGATGCGCTCTTCGAGCTTCTCTTTGTCGTATTTGCTGTCAGAATTGTCGCGCTGCTTCTGTATCTGAGAGACGCGCTTCTGTATGTCTGCCTTCTTGCCCTTGCCGCCGACGATGACCGTCGAATCCTTGGTCGAGATGACCTTGCGCGCCTTGCCGAGCATAGAGAGGTCGGCTTTCTCGAAAGTGATGCCGACTTCTTCTGATATGACCGTAGCGCCGACGGTCACTGCTATGTCTTCGAGCATGGCTTTCTTGCCGTCGCCATAGCCTGGAGCCTTGACTGCGAGCACATTGAAGGTGCCGCGCAGCTTGTTGACGATGAATGTCGAGAGCGCTTCCCCGTCGACGTCCTCGGCGATGATGACGAGGTCTTTCTTGCCGGTCTGAGCCAATTGCTCGAGGAGCGGCAATACTTCCTTGATGCCCGATATCTTCCTGTCGGTGACGAGGATAGCCGGCTCGCGGAATTCGGCTTCCATGCGCTCGGTATTGGTCATCATATAGGCTGAAATATAGCCCTTATCGAATTGGATGCCTTCGACGATCTCCGATTCGAGGCTCGTCGACTGGGATTCTTCGACGGTCACGACGCCGTCCTTTCCGACCTTCTTGATGGTATCGGCGATGATCTTTCCCAAGTCTTCGGACTCTGCTGAAACCGTAGCGACCTGCCTGATCTCATCGTCGCTCTTGATCGGCTTGGCGATATGCTTCAAAGCCTTGACCACGTCCTTGGCTGCGGCTTCGATGCCCGAACGCACGCCCATGGCATTGACGCCCATGGTCGTCTGCTTCATGCCTTCAGACACGATGGCTTGGAGGAGGATGGTCGCGGTCGTGGTGCCGTCGCCAGCCACGTCATTGGTCTTGGAGGCGACCTCTTTGACGATCTCGGCGCCCATATTCTCGAACTTGTCTTTGAGGGAAATGTCGCGAGCGATCGAAACGCCGTCATTGGTGATGGTCGGGCTGCCATATCCCTTGTCGAGGACGACATTCCTGCCGCGAGGGCCGATAGTGATCTTGACCGCATCGGCGACGATATCGACGCCGCGCTTCAAGGCTTTCCTGGCTTCTTCGTTATAAAGTATCTTTTTGGACATAGGTTTTTAAATTCGAAGCACGAAATCCTAAATCCGAAATAATATTTAAATTCAAATCTTGATCATTAACGATTCGGATTTATTTCGGATTTCGAGATTCGGATTTATTTTATGATTGCTAATATCTCGCTCTCCCTCACGATATAGTATTCTTCATCTCCTACTTTCACTTTGTCTCCCCACTGAAAGAGCACCCTGTCTCCGACAGCGACCGAAGGCTTCACGAGCTTGCCGTCTTCGGTCTTGCCGGCGCCTATAGCGACGACTTCTCCTCTCTTGCTCCCTTTGTCCTCATTCACCGTGATAGGGATGATGATGCCTCCGGACGTCTTCTTTTCTTTGCTATCGGTGTCTTCTTTGATGAGCACGCGGTCATGGAGCGGCTTGATCTTCTTTGATATGTCTTTCATGGCTTTGTATATAAAGCTTGCTGATAATCGGCCTGGTGCATGGCGCAGAGAGCGCTCATGCGGTTTTTTCGCCCTGTAATTATAGTCAGGAACCGAGCGACGGCAACTTGACTTCATCTATATCTGTTGTAGTTTAAACATAGGCGCCTGACACCCTCATGCGGCCATCGATGCCAAATCTCGGCGGCCCGAAGCCGTCGAGTGGGCCCGAAGCCCCATCGCGCATGAGAACGGGCGAAACGAAAGATAGCACATGAAAAATAAAGACGTCCTCGTCATGGACAAACTCGGGCTCATCCCCAACTACCTCAAATACAATTGGAGAGAAAAGATGGGACACGATCCTATCGAATTCATACAGTCGCGAAAAGCCGGCTCAATCGTACTCGCATGTTTTGCTTACGGCGTGCTCGCGGTGGACTTGCTCATGTTATGCTCGGGATCGAATCCTGGCGACATGCTGATATTAATGGCGATCTACATTTTGCTTATATGGGGCAGCCTGAGACTGGGAGCGACGATGCCGTTCACCACCCGTCTCGAAGACCACCTCAACATCTTCAAGGAAGAACATGGCCGCGAACGCTATGAGACGCTCGCCGAAAGCGATACGGTAGCGCGGAGCATGAATGCGAAAGCGCTCACCTATCGCGCCGCCGTCGTAAAGTACGCCGAGCGTAAATACGACCGCGATTCGCGACAAGCAAAATGGGCGCGGGACAAATTCGATCGCATCTACACCACCGAGACGCTCTTCCTACTCGCCAGCGAGAAGAAGAATGACTACTACAACGCGAATATGCGCAATGTCATCATCTTCCCGAGCGACCTCGAGACCATGGCGTGGATGTCTGATCCGGACAAGACGCCGATCACGGATGGCGTGCCATTCGAGCCGACGCCCGTAGCAAGCGGGGTCACCGGCATGCTGTAACGAAAAATCAATAACCGCCTTCGACTAGCTCGGGGCGGTTTTTTATTATCAAACCTATCTACCGCTGAATATCTTCAGCTTTTCTTCAACAACCTTCTGCATAGCGAGCTTCGCAGGCTTGAGATATTTATATGGGGACAATTCTTCGGCATTCTCCGAAAGAGACTTCACGAGGCCGCTCCGATATGCGATGCGCAATTCAGTATTGACGTGGACGACTGCGATCCCTGCTTTGATGGCCCTGGAGACATCGTCGGCAGTATTCCCTGATGCTCCATGAAGGACGAGCGGGATATTCACAGCAGAATGGATCTCCCCGACCCTCTTTATATTCAATGCCGGATCGCCGCCGCGAACGTCGCCGTGGATATTTCCCACTGCGGGGGCCAACATATCGACGCCGGTCTCTTGTACGAAACGCTTGGCATCCTCGGGCTTCGTCATCTGCGTTTCATTCGTAACAGCTCCATCAGGTATGGCATCGAGCATTTTTGACGATGTGCCGATGAATCCGATCTCCCCTTCGACGATCACGTCCCTTCCTGAAGCTCGCGCATATGCGACGCATTTCTTGGTCATCTCTATATTCTCTTCGAATGAAAGCTGTGCGCCATCGAATATGACGCTATCGAACCCCGCGTCTATGGCTTCGACTATTCTTTCATATGAATAGGTATGGTCTGCATTGAGGAATATGTCCTGTCCCCTGCTCTCTCTCAAGCTCCGGATGATAGCCGCAGCTTGCTCGACGCCGACGTAGTCTCGCTCGCCTTCCGAGAGCCCGACGATCACAGGCACCTTCATTTCATGAGCGGCATCAGCTATAGCCCATATGCCGTCGAGCGTCGAGGCATTAAAGTGGCCGACAGCAATGCGATCTTTTTGAGCTTGTGCAATGTGTTCGCGGAGAGTCATATGATTCTAGTAGTAGAATTGTATCATAAACAAAAAAGCCCCGTCTTCCAACGGAGCCGAGCATACGCTCTGCCATTCTTCATCTCTGTTCCGAGTCATAATGGTCAATTTCGGACATAAGCCCTTTTAGGAGGAACCGTATTCCTGCAATGGGCCACAACAGGAATCTAGATGGTATACTATACGAATCATGTTCCGCAGGCAAATCGACATCCTCGCGATCGGCGACCTCACTACGGACGCATTCATCCGCCTCAAAAACGCCGATATCCACTGCACCGTCGATAAGGCGAAATGCGAGCTCTGCATGCCCTTCGGCGCCAAGATCCCCTTTGAATATGCGAAAGTCGTCAAAGCCGTCGGCAATGCCGCCAACGTCGCAGTGACCGGCGCGCGTCTCGGCCTGCGCACCGCGCTCATATCCGACGTCGGCTCCGACCAGAACGGCAAAGACAGCCTCGTAGAGCTTCAAAAGAACAAGGTCGTGACATCGTTCATCAAAACGCACCCCAATAAAGCGACCAACTATCATTTTGTATTGTGGTATGAAGACGAGCGAACCATCTTGGTGAACCATGTCGACTATGATCACGACGAGATCGGCCTCGGCCGCATCGGTCGTTCTGAGCCGAAGTGGCTATATCTCACTTCCCTCGCTCTCGATCCCATCCTCTATGCAGACGCGCTCATCGCATATCTCGACCTGCCTCCGGAGACTCGCCTTGCATTCCAACCAGGCACGTTCCAGATCGGGCGAGGCATGGATGCTTTGAAGAAAGTATATGCCCGCACCGACGTCTTCGCCGTGAACGTCGAAGAGGCTCAAAAGCTGTTACATGTAGAATCGCGCGATATAAAAAATCTCCTCGCCAAGATGCATGCCGCTGGCCCAAAGATCGTCCTTATCACTGACGGCACAGACGGCTCATATATGTTCGACGGCGACCATTACTACCATATGCCGATGTATCCTGATGCCAGAAAGCCGTTCGAGCGCACTGGCTGTGGAGACGCATTCGCCGGCACGTTCGTATCGGCGCTCGCTATGGGACATTCTCCTCTCGAAGCCCTCGTCTGGGCGCCCGTGAACCCGATGTCAGTCGCGCAATTCATAGGCTCGCAAGAAGGCCTCCTCAGCCTCGACCAGCTCGAATGGTGGCTGTCTCGCGCGCCCGCGGACTTCAAACCGAAAGAGATCTAGTTAGATTTGCAAGACCTCAGCGTCTCGAGATTTTTCACGCTTCGCGCGGAAAAATATCTCGACGCGATTTTTGCAAAACCAAAAATCGGAGCCAAAGGCCGGGATTGAACCGGCGACCCCCGCTTTACGAAAGCGGTGCTCTACCAACTGAGCTACTTTGGCGAAACAAACTCTATTTTCAATAGTAGCGCGTCCGGTCATATCTACCAAAACACCTACTTTGGCGAAACAAACTCTATTTTCAATAATTACAATAGTAGCGCGTCCGGTCATATCTACCAAGACAGCTACTTTGGCACTACTTCGCTCTCGCTGCGCTCGAGCTTCGTAGTGCAAGCTTACCCCTATCACATTACGGAGGGCCTGCCCTTCGAAGCTCGCGATGAGCGAGCGAAGGAGGGAGCCGATGTCCGGGATTGAACCGGAGACCTCGCCATTACCAATGGCGTGCTCT
>CAZSAV010000028.1:0-5254 GCA_964604805.1 uncultured Candidatus Saccharibacteria bacterium
TGTATATCCGAGACGGTGTAGGCGAGCCGCGTCCCGTCATTGGCGACCACCACGATCTCATCGCCTTTGTTCACTGACGACAGGCGCTTGAACACCCCGGGCAAGCCGAGTCCGTTGTCGACGTGGCCATCGAAGACGGCCGTGCCCTGTGCGCCCGGCACGGGGCCGTCGACGAACCAGCCGACGTCGGTGAAATTGCTCGGCGAGCCGAGCGTGCCCTTGGAGGTGATGCCGAGATTCTGGACCGAAGCGGAAACGCCGATCGACGGTATGAGGAGCTTGGCGGGATGATCGGCAGGCGGCTTCGGCTTAGGTTTGGGCTTAACGGCTACGGTTTTTTGCGCCTGATCCGGATGGACGATGCCCGATACGAAGCCTGATACTTCGGCTACGATCGATGCCGCAGGAGCGCTGTCACTGCTCTCGACTGCCGCCACGCCGGTATCAGGCACGTATAATGTGGCATTCACGACGGTGCGAGCGAATACCCCGATAGCGACGGCTATGATCAGGATGACGAGCGTAGTTGTGATATATCTGGTCTTCATATGATTGGAATATGATCGAAATCTGCGCCATGGTGCGCGCGCAAAGCGGATGCGAATGATCCGCCTTGCCCGTTCATCAGTGCTGCATGCCCGCTGATGCGAGACGCTTCTTGGATGATGCGAGATACGCCGTTCCGGCCGCTATCGCTGCCGCTGAGGCTGCGAGGATGGCCCATGTTGCGGCTGCATTGCCGCCTGCTCCTGTATTCGGTACCAGAGGAGCCGAAGGCTGGAGGACCGTAGCGCTATATCCGAGCGATACGCCTGCGATGCCGTACGGGTCGTTGACCGCGCTGCCGCCGTAGAGGCCGGTCACCGGATCAAAGTACGTACCGTTGCCGTAATAATAGACCTGCGTGCCCGGCTGATTGGGCTGAAGGAAATAATATCCTGCAGCCAACGGACCAGTGGTGCCGTTATTGACCGGCTGGCCTGACTGGTTATAGAGGACCGGCATGGTCGCCTGTACCTGCGCGAATGCCGATATCGGCACGAACGCCAATGATGCGACTACAGCCGCTGTGGCCATATATGATGCGATTGTCTTCATGTTAGTGAATATGTTATGTGCTGATAATTGTCCGACCTATATAAGCTGACGCACCGATGCCGAACAAATTACATTGACATCACGTTTCTCTTGTATCAAAAAAACGCCCTAGCGGGCGTTCGATTCTCATATATGGAGTGCCGACTACTCATCGAGGGCGGCAGTGACGACCAAACGATGGTCATATGTGCCGAGCGACCGGACGAACGTGCCGTTGCAGGTGATGATCTTGAGCAATTTGCCGCTCGTATCATGGAATACGGCTTCATTCGGAAATGCCGACGTCTTGTATATGTCGCTCCGGATAACGGTGAAGGAAAGGCGCGAGCCGTTCGCAGCATCGATCTCGATCTTATCGCCGGCTTTCACGTCTTTGAGATGCTTGAAGGGACCGGGCACTTTGCCGCCATTGTCGACATGGCCATCGATGACTGCGCTGCCTTTTTGTCCGGGCATAGGCCCATACCGATACCATCCAGCATCTACATAGTTATCTGGCGTATCGAGCCTGCCCTCCGCGGTTACGCCGAGCGATATGACGCGAGCATCGATGCCGACCGATGGTATGGATATATGCGCAGGCGGAAAAGCCAGGATCGGCGGCGGAGGAGGGGTAAATGGCACTGACGTAGTGGCTATCGCAGGCATTCGATCCGCGACAGGAGGCTGTTGAGCCGAAACGGTAGGAACGAGTATGTCTGGGTACCCGAACGAGATAGAACAGGAAAGCACAGCGAGGAATATCGCCAGAATGAGCGGAACCTTGAGATAGCCATTATGAGTGAGCATCTGACGCAAGGAATATATCATGTGTACCTGCTCTGGCTAGTGACTTTGTCTATGATGTGTGGCCTATTGGCATTTTCTGTAACAAAAAAGCGGGAACGTTTCCGTTCCCGCTGTCGATCAATCGAGGCTGCCTGAGGCTCCTCCGCCACCGCTATCGCCTCCGCCTCTGAAGCTCTCGTCGGATCCTGACCCTGACGATGAGCTAGTCCAAGCGCCGCCAGACGAGCTGTAACCGCTCGACCCGCTCGAATCGCTTATCCCCTCGCCCAATTCCCGGAGGAAATAGCCGATGAGGAAACCAACGATGCCTGCGACAATGGCGAGGATCAAACTGTCAGTCCAGGCGTATGTCACCCAGAACGCAGCCGCTCCTCCTACGATGCCGCCCAACGGTCGCCAGAGGAAATGGCCGATGATCATGACGACCAATCCGCCGATGGCCCAGAATATGGAATACAGCCTTCGGAGGGCTTTGGCTGGATCGATGCCGGCCGCTGCCGCTGCTGGCGCCTTGTACTCGCCGCCGATAGCCCGCTCCATGGCGAGGATGCCGGCATTGATCGAGGCGTAGTAGTGCTTGGCCTTGAATTCCGGCCGCATGTCATTGTTGATGATGAGCCGCGCAGTGCCGTCAGGCAAGACTCCTTCGAGGCCGTAACCGACTTCGATGCGCGCATTGTTCTTTTCGCCGACTTGGATGAGCAGGAGGACGCCGTTGTCTTTGCCTTTCTGCCCGAGCTTCCAGGCGTGGAACGTCTGATTGGCGTAGCTCTCGATCGTCTCGTCTTGCAACGATGCGACCGTGAGCACGCAGATCTGGTTCGACGTCTTGGCCTCATAGTCCTTGAGGGACTGCTCGAGAGAAGAGACTTCATCGGGCTTCAAGATGCCCGCATAGTCGTTGACCCGTCTGCCGTTCATAGGCGGCGGGCTGAATGCGAGCGCACCGATCGCGAACATCGCGATGCATATCGCGTATGCCGTCAATTTTGATGCGCGCATATCACTTCTTGGTGAAGCTGACCTTGGGAGCGGTGTCGGCCCCTGCCTGGGCTTCATAGTACGGCATAACCTCGAAGCCTCTCCGGCTGGCAACCATTCCTGACCAGAAACCGCGCACTTCCACATTGTATGTCGCGGTCGCTTCCTGCCAGCGTTTCCGCTCGACAGAGATCCGATTCTCGGTGCCGGCGAGCTCCGCCTGCAGAGAGAGGAAGTTCTGATCCGCCTTGAGGTTAGGGTATTTTTCCTGGACTGCGAGCAAGCGCGTCAGCGTACTGCCCAGCGAGCCTTGAGCTTCCAGATATCGCTTCTGCGCATCGGGATCCTTGAGGAGATCGCCGACGTTGATCTGGGTGACTTGTTGGCGGGCGCGAGTGACGGCTTCGAGCGTTTCGCTCTCGTGAGCGGCATATCCTTTGACCGTTTCCACCAGGTTGGGGATGAGGTCAGCCCGCCGTTGATAGACGTTCTGGACCTGCCCGCATGCCTGCTTTGCGGCTTCTTGCTTTTGGACCAGCGTATTGTACGTGGTGCTCCACCACATGAGGCCGATGAATGCGATCCCAGCGAAAAGCGCCAGGAGAACCATCAAGGTCAATCCGATTTTCTTCATATGTTCCTTTTTTCCGTTTCTGTATGTTGTGTTTCCGTTTCCGGTCTGACGTTTTTCAATGTTCCCTGCCGATTGTCATTCCGGCCGATACTGGCGACGATACTGACACAAAATATCATTAAAGTCAATACTTCATGGGACGAATAAAAACCCCGCTCATTGCGGGGTATATGTCATTCTCCGGCCTTACGGAGCTCTCTGCCTCGGGCAGTGATGGCTTCCGTATCAAGAGGAAGCCTCTTGTCGTCAGGGGCTTCGCGCGCATGGAACGGCGGCTGATTTTCAGGCATGTGCTGGAGGGGCTCATTGAGTCCGCTGTAGCGGACGAGCTGGGGGTATTCAGGTTTGATATCGTTCAATGGATTTTTCATATTCCCTTTCTGAGGCGATAGTAGCATGGGTCAAAGGGAATTTGAAGCGAATAAAAAACAGGCGCCATCGCTGACGCCTGTTGTGTCCCTTTCATCATGCCGCCGCGCGGGCTCGGATAGCCGCGAACGCGTCGTCGACGAGGAGCTCGCCATTCCGGAAGACCGGGATGAGGAGGTTGTCGCCCTTCCTGTTTTCCTCAGCGACGGTCGCATATGCGCCATTCTCGCGGACGAGAGCCAGCTGTCCGGCCTTCGAACGCTTGCCGGGATCGGTGATCGGATCCTTGAGGACGTTCCTCCAGGCCCCGTTCACTTCGACCGCCGAGCATTTGAATGCGAACTTCTGCGTGTCGCGATCGACCTTTTGCAGGAGGCCGCCTCCCGAGCCGAACGCGATGTTGTCAGCCGACCAGCCGGCTTTCTTCAGAGCCTCGAGGATATTCTCGACGCTCTTGTAGTCGATGCCGTCGCCTTGGATCAAGCGGACTTTGGGATTGAGGACCTTATACCCTTTGGCATTGGTCTCGTACCCGAAGCGCTCGCCGAGGATCTCGAGGATCTTGGGCAGGACGACCAAAGGGTCGCCGCTGTCCGGCCGAATGACCAGGAATCCGTCGCGAGCCAGGACCTTGTCCCGGAGGATGGTTCCCCAGAGCGTGCGGCACGCCTCGAAGACGTTGAAGCTGTCGCTTACGGCAGCCACCGGGCCCTTGGGATACCGATCGAGCATGTTGCGGAACGCGTCGACTTCCTTGTCTCTGCCCCATGAGGTCATGGTGCTGTGCTCAGACGCCGGGATCGAGAATCCGGCCATCGCTTCGCCGTAATAGCGGCGGGCGACGAGCAGGGCCGCGACCGTGTCGGTGCCGAGGAAGTTGACCAAGTGCGCCGCGCCTCCGATGCCGGCCGATTCGTCCGTCGTGGAGCCGCGGTACCCGAAGTCATGCAGCTTGAAGCCGATGTCTGCGGGCGTGCCGGTCTCGCCGAGATAGCGGAGGATCGCTTGCTTCATGAAGAAGCTCTGCGTCGCCACCGTCGTAGGGTACCAGGCCTGCACCAAGAGCGTTTCCACGTAGTTGGTGAGCCAGGGAACCTCCGGATCGGTGTTGACCACCGTCATGAGGGCGTTGGACACCGGAACCTTGGTCCCTTCGGGGACCGCCCGGATCTCGAGCGGCAGGCGTCCGCCATGCTTCTCGAGGATGTAGCGCCAGCCGGCTTCATTGAAGAGCTCGGCATTCCCGAAGTGCGCCGCGAAGAGCTCCTTGGCTTCTTGGATCTTCTCTTCGGTGACGACCACTCCGGCCAAGTACTTCTTGAGGAGGTACTGCAGGCCGAAGAAGACGACGAATGGAACAATGACGATGAGCGCCAGCACGAA
>CAZSAV010000028.1:5264-7724 GCA_964604805.1 uncultured Candidatus Saccharibacteria bacterium
CTGATAGCGATCAGACCCGCCAACATCCGGCGCGGTACGTTGTCGCCCGCCGCGGCTCTCGAAGAACGAGAATACGCGGGATGTGAGGGGAGGATATTGCCGGGCGTGCGTCACTTTGTAGCTGTCTGTCATGGTGATGATATTGTTCTCTGTGTTCATATATTCTTGTCTTTCTATGTTCTGCGTTTCATTTCGTGGCGCGCGTGCGCCATTCGAGGTATGCCTCGCCGAGCGGCTTGTGGCCGTCGAGCAGGCAATCCAATAGTCCGTCAACGTCCTGCCAGCGGACTTCGTCGAGGTCGTCGCTCGGGGCGATATGCCCGTACACGTACGTCGCCTCGAAGAATGCCGTCAGTATCTTGTGCTCGGACTTTCGGTAGCGATGATCATTGATCCGTACCGAGCGGATGTAGGCGAGGCTTGCGATCTCGATGTCCCCCACCTCTTCGAGAGCCTCTCGATGCGCTGCGCGCTCGAGGCTCGTGTCTGCCGGGTCTACGAATCCGCCCGGAAATCTCCATTTGCTCTCGCCCTTCTTCCTGCCGACGAGCACTTTGTCTCCGTCGGAGTGGGTGATGGCGATATCCACCGTTTGGAACGACGTGGGATACAGCTGGCGGGCGGCATACATGACGCCGGCCCGGAATTCGGGAGAATCGATCGGTCCCGCATCGGGGCGCTCCCGGAGCTCGGTGCCGTTGTGGGTGCCGAGCGGCGGGATCTCGCGCTTTTCGCGAGCGCCGCGATAGAACGGCAGGAAGCTGTCCCGCGATCCGAAGAGCACCGCCCGGTCTGCCGGGAAATTCTCTTCGATCAGGCGGTCGAGCTGCGCCGACCACGCGTCGTTGCTCGCCATGGCGGCGATCGGGACGATGACCGCTTCTGGATACCGGGAGCGGAGCATGAGCTTCCGCGTCTCGAAATCCATTGGGTCAGTCCGTCCCGGAACTCCGCCGCTCGTGCCGACGGCGATCATGAGCTTTCTTCCGTCCGCTTTCGCAGAATCCAGAAGATAGATATGGCCGTCGTGCAGGTACGGCGTTTGGAATCTGCCGACCACTACTGCGACTGTGTTTGTGTCGTTCATATGTTTCTCCGTTTTTGAGGTATGAGATTGTCAGCGATCTATATATTGTTCTGAGTACACTATATACCCATGGTTATCTAGTGTCAATGCTACACTATATATACACAACAAAAAAGGCCTATCTGTCAAATAGGCCTCCGAACGAGCCTTATAATAGGCTATTTTTTGAAGCTATAGAGCGTGGCCGGTCTCATGACGCCTTTCTTGACCGTCTTGCCGGTGTCTCGGAGGACGCCGAGCGTGATGATCCTCTTCCTGAAATTCCTCTTGTCCATCCCCTCCCCCAGGACGCATTCATATGCCTTCTGGAGGTCTGACAATGAGAATTCCGCCGGCATGAGGTGGCGAGCGATATCGGTGTAGATGATCTTCGCGCGAAGCCGCTCGATGGCGACTGTGGCGATCTCATTGTGGTCATAGCCGAGCTTGGGCAATTCCCCGATCAGGCACCACTTGGTCTCGACCCCTGCGCGTTTGGCGTCCTGGACATGCCCCTCGTCGGCGAGAGCGATATATGCCACGGACACGACTCTGCCGCGCGGGTCGCGGTCAAGCGAGCTGAAGGTGTAGAGCTGTTCCTTGTATATATGGTCGATGCCGGCTTTGTCGGCGAGCAACCGGTCGACTGCCTGCTCGGCCGTCTCCGTGACGCGGATGAGGCCGCCGATATGCGCCCACATCCCTTTGAAGGCGCTCGTCTCGGACGCCACTTTGCCGAGAAGCATCTCGAGCTTGCCGTCTTTGACGCGGAAACAGACCACGTCTACAGCCAGAGCCGCGAAGCGTATCTCAGGTGGTATTGGATTATTTTTTCGTTCTGACATAGCGTATGGCCATTATACACAACAATGTCTGGGCGTCACTTCTCTATCTCACCGTAAAATCGACGCTGTTGCTATTGCCTCCGCTCGGGAATGCCACGTTCATGCGATAGGCGCCCGATGAAAGCGGCGCATATTGCGTGCATGGGACGCCGGGGGCACCGCCGAACGTGCAGTATGAGAGCGGGACCGAGAATACGATGCTCGTATCGCTCTGCGGCTGGCCAGACCAGAGGAGGCCGAACGAAGCGACGCGGCCCTGATCCATCTTCTGTATGTCTATCTGGACGATCGAGTCAGGTGTAGCAGTGAATCCTTTTCCGGAGACGATGACCGAATCCCCCGAGCGCAGAGACGTCGGCGATATGGAGCTCACGACCACGCTCGGCGCCACGGTGACCTTGATGACGTTGCTCTGGACGACGGCATTGGGATCCGCATCGGCCGCGGCGGTGAAGAAGACGTTATACATGCCCGGAGCGAGCTGGGCCAAGGTCGGCACTTTGAATGCGATCTTGTTCGACGTCACGCTGGAGATATATGCCGGAGCTA
>CAZSAV010000029.1:0-7709 GCA_964604805.1 uncultured Candidatus Saccharibacteria bacterium
CGGACCTGGGTATTCGCGTTCGCGTAGGCCGAAATGTCGAAGGACGCCGAGCCGCTGGCGCCGCCCCCGAAATCGAGCGTACCGACGGTGGTCCATGCAGAGCCATCGTAGACCTCGGCGTAGGCGATGTCTCCGCCGGGCTTCCTTCTAGCTTCAGCTTTTTCTTACATCTCTATGCTTTCTTCGGTCGTCGCCGATGGAGCCTCCTGCTTGGGCTGTTCGGCCTTCTTCTTTCCTTTTGGTAGGGACATTGTCTCGTGTGTTAGAAAATTGGTAATCGCAGGCGTAACCGAATGATATCATAAATTTTATGCTGTAAAGCCCTCGAGCACACCAATGCTCCCATGACAAGGCGAGCCGTCACTGAGCCGTAGAAGTCGGAATAGAGGGCGTTGAGGGAGTTGTCGTCTGAGGGGCCGGGAAACCTACGGTTCCGATGAGGTCGAGCTCGATCTGCGTCGTCCTGCCGAATTGGTCGTTCGCAGATATAGCGATGACGTTCATGCCTGGAAAGACGATGAGGGTGTCCGTGAACCCGCCTTGTTCGTCCATGGCGATCGACTGGCCGTTCACAAAGAGGGCATTCACGCGCTCGGCTTTGCCGCGGATCGTCACGGTCGAAGCGGCGATCGAAGACCCGTCGTTCGGCTCATAGAGCAGGATATGCGGCCCGCGGGCATAATTGAGCGATCGCCATATCGAATATGCCACGATGACGCCGGCGAGCAGGATGCCGGTCGCGATGCGGAGCGATCGTATGGTCGCTGTGCGAGTGAGTTGCATGCGTCCAGTATATGCGAAGAGGGGGAAAAGGGAAGCGCTAGATGGCAGGCTCGGTAGGCTCGTCAGCCGGCATCGGTATCTGCTCGGCCATGCCTGCTCCGACGCCGATGACGTCGCGAGGCTTGGAACCGTTTGCGGGGCCGATCACGCCTTTGGCTTCGAGGGCGTCCATGAGCTTGGCTGCGCGAGAATAGCCGACGCCGAGCTTGCGCTGTATGAACGACGTCGACGCTTTTCCGGCCGCCATGACCGCTTCGCGGGCGGGCTCGTAGAGGTCGTCATCGTCGTCGAGCGAATCGTCGCTCATCGCATCGAAGGCGGCGCTCGCGCCGGCTTCGGTCGGCGTCAGATTGATCTCGTTCATGATCTCGTCTTTGTACTGGTCCTTGAGATAGTTCACGACGCGCTTGAGCTCGGATTCGGAGATATAGGCAGACTGGAGGCGCACCGGCTTGGACATCTCGCCGCCGAGGTAGAGCATGTCGCCCTTGCCGAGGAGCTTCTCGGCGCCCACCATGTCGATGATGATGCGGCTGTCGAACTTGGACGCGACCATGAAGGCGATGCGGCTCGGGATGTTGGCCTTGATGAGGCCCGTGATGACGTTCACGCTCGGGCGCTGGGTCGATATGACGAGGTGGATGCCCACGGCGCGGCTCATTTGAGCCAGCCTTACGATGGCAGATTCGAGCTCGCGGGGATACGTCTGCATGATATCGGCCAATTCGTCGATGAAGATGGCGATATACGGCATGGTCTCAGGCAGGGTGGCGCCGTCCGACTTCGCTGAGTCTGCTTTGTATCGTTCCAATGCCGGAGCGAGGACAGACTTGTGGTAGGAATCGATGTCGCGCGAGCTGTTCTTCTCGAGGACGTCATATCGGCGGCTCATCTCTTTGGCGGCCCATTTGAGGGCGAGGATGGCTTTCTTGGGGTCGGTGATGACCGGAGTGAGGAGGTGGGGGATCTTGTTATACATCGTGAGCTCGACGCGCTTGGGGTCGATCATGATGAATTTGAGATTCTCAGGCGAATTGCGGTAAAGCAGGGAAGATATGAGGGCATGAATGGTCACCGACTTTCCTGAGCCGGTCGTTCCTGCGATGAGCATGTGCGGAGCTTTGGCCAGGTTGGCGAAGTGCGCATGGCCGGTGATGTCTTTGCCGAGCGACATGAGGAGAGGCTTCTCAGATTCTTGATAGTCAGGGGAGCCGAGGAGGGTAGCGAGGCCGACCGTCGTCTTGGCGGTATTGGGCACTTCTATGCCGACCAATGATTTGCCAGGGATGGGAGCTTCGATGCGGATAGGATGGGCCGCCAATGCCAGAGCGAGGTCATTGTTCAAGCCGACGATCTTGGAGAGCTTCACGCCCTCTGCCGGCTTCAGGGAGTAGCGGGTGACAGACGGACCGATCGATATCTCGTCCATTTCGACGGTGATGCCGAAATTCTGCAAGGTCCTCTTGATGATGTTGGCATTAGCCTTGATGTCTCCGGTCTCCGGCTTGCCGCGGTCTTTTTCGAGCAAAGTGAGCGGCGGGGGAGCGTAGGGCTTGAGGTGGGATGTGAACATCGCAGAAGCGAAGCCGGCTTCCTCGTCATCAGAGAAATTGAGCGATTTCGCTTTGGGCTTCTCGTTCTTCTTGGCATTCGCGGCGGCGAGAGCGGCCTCGGCTTCGCGCGCCGTCATCTCTCTGCCGGCGCTCGCAGCCGCCATGGCCTTTTCGACTGCAGCAACTTCGGCGTCGTCCATCTCATCCAATTTCTTTTTGACCGCGGCGAGAGGCTTTGCCCGCTTCCAGAAGGCGATGTCCTCCCAGGTGACGGAGAGGTTGAATATCATGAATACGGATACGACGAGCACCGCGATGAGGAAGAGGGACGTCGCCCAGTAGTCGATGAGTCTGATGAGCGGTGTAGCGATCCATCGGCCGATGATGCCGCCGGCGCTCGCATACGCCACGTGGATGAGGCCGAGTCCTGATATGAAGAAGAGGACGGTGCCGATGCCTTTGGACAGCTCGAATTTCTTCTTGAGCCCTTGGAGGAGGGAGATGGCGAGCATGGCGAATACGAGCGGTATGAGGTAATAGCCGATGCCGAATAGCTTGGAGAAGAACATGAACGAATAGTCGCCCACGACGCCGGCTTTGCCGAAAGCGGCGAGCAGGCTGAGGAGGGTGAGGAGGAAGGAGAATACTGCCAGGATCGCATGCACCGTCTCGTCGCGCATCTCATCCCAGAAACGGATCTTCTTGCCTAGGTCTGCGTCTTTTTTCTTTGCCATATGTTTGATTTATACGCTAATAATAGCACACAGCAACGCTGAATTCTCAGCCGCGCCATATTCTCGTCGGGTGCAGACCCCGGTTGCGATCTAAAGGTTCAATCGGAGGTTGAAAATACGATCGATTGTGAATATAAAAATCGAAGCGATCCAACTACCGACGAGCTGTGCATATCTGCCCTTGCAGTCTCGAAGATTAGGGCTATAATGGACATGTCTTAGACAGAAAAAATCGCGATTTTATATAAAAGACACTGAGTTTCAGTAAAAGACATATTTATATTCTTATAATGGACAATAATAATCCTCACAATCCACCGTCCTTTAATGATCCGATTAACTGGAAATCGCTTGGGTTTTTCTCGGCCGAGGATTATCTGATCTATATTTTTAAAAAGACAGAAAAAATTACCGCTGCTCTTTATCTCGTTTCTGGCCTTCTCAAAGACGATGAGCCCATCAAGTGGGAATTGCGCGACAGGGGTATAGATTTGCTCTCATCGTCCTTTACAGCGTCGAGCTCGCTTCCTGGCGACAAGAATGCCGTTATCCAATCATTGTTCACTGCCGCTCTCGAAACGCTCTCTCTACTCAATGTGGCCAAGATTTCCAACCTCATTTCGACTATGAATCATCGCTTGTTGGTGAGAGAGATCGACAGCGTCGTCGGCATGCTGCGCGATAGGCTCGCCCAGAGCGCAGAGAATGCGGGGTATGTCCTTTCCGAGTCTTTCTTTAAGACACCGGATCTTTTTTCGACGGGATTCAGGTCCGATAGCAGGAATAGGGCATCGATCGAAGCCGCTTCGCCGCGCGCGAAACAGGAAAATAACTCTGACGGTAAAATGGTTTCTCAAGGACACGTGAGCGTTCAGGCTAAGAAGAATCAACGCCAAGAGATGATATTGAGCGTGCTCCGCGCTCGTTCGGGAGTGACGATAAAGGACTTCTCCAAGGTCATTCAGAATTGCAGCGAGAAGACGATACAGAGAGAATTGATCGAATTGGTCGAAAAAGGCATAGTCAAAAAGGAAGGCGAGCGACGTTGGAGCAAATATTCTCTAAAATGAGCGCGTAAAGCGGCTCAGTTTTCGCATGTCTTGTAAGCTTTAAGGACGATGCCCGTTATCTATTAGTAGTGCAGGTTTTGTTCATTTTTGTCGGTATCGCTCGATTTTGAGGAATATCGCCCAATATCCTTGACTTTGAGCCGTATTTTGGCTAGTATTGCTGTATTGCCACGACATGCCAATAAATCCTTAATTTGTAAGGTTTTTTAAGACATTGTGTTATCCACAATGGACTTTTTGCACTAGTGTCAATGTATAGGATATAATGCTTTGCAACGAGCGCGCATCGGTCTCGTACCGCATATGCGCTCGTCCCAGAGCAAGAAATTGCCCAGGGACCCGTGGAAGCTCCTCTTTTGTGAGAGGCGAAAGCTGCGGGATCGTAACGGACTTTGACAACTTAATAATAAATTACGGTCATTGTTCGTATTTCGTTTGCCCACAAACTCCTTTCCGAAGGCGTGTCGATAGCGCTCGAGGGAGGGAAGTGGAATTATTAGTTTACAAACCGCATTAACTTCTCCTTCGATTACAAATAATGGAGAAGATGCGTTAAATTATAAAAAATAGATATGAAAAAAGTTCTTATTGCATCTGGCGTCGCCGTATTGGCATTCGCTATGATCGCAGGAGCACAGGGAATGGTTTTCAACACCAACCTCACGGTCGGCAGCACAGGCGCTGACGTTTCCGCTCTCCAGACATGGCTCATCGGCCAGGGATACAGCATCCCGGCTATCGCTTCAGGCGCTGCTGCCAAGGGTTACTTTGGCTCGCAGACCAAGACAGCGGTTCAGAAGTATCAGGCAGCGGTCGGCGTTCCTGCAACAGGTTTCGTCGGTCCTCTTACACGCGGAAAGTTGAATGCTGGTAGCACAGCTTCAGCAGGAGGCACAGTCGCTATGGGTTGCCCGGCAGGCTACACCTGCACGTTGCAGCCTGGCGTCACTCCTACGACTCCGGCTCCGGGAGCAACCCTCTCGATGGACGGAACAGATGGCTCGATCACTTTGAGCTCATCGTCGTACGTCTCTACAAGCCAGACGTTGAAGAAGGGAGACATGAACAAGCCGATCATTTCTGCTACGACTCACGCTACAGCAGGAAATGTCGCTATCTCTCGTTTCGACGTTCACTTCAGCGCACGTCCTTGGTTGCTCTTCAGCGGCCTCTCGTTGGTTGATCAGACCGGAAAGGTCCTCGCCACGAAGTCTCTCTCGAGCGCAGCCGATGCGACCGAAGTCACTATCGGATCTGACTACTTGGTCAGGTTTGATGGCGTCAACGCTGTCGTTGCCCCGAATCAGGACATGACGTTCATCGTCACTGCTAACGTTCTTGCCTCATCAGACAAGATCACTGGCCAGACGATCACCGTCAGCATCCCGAGCGGCTCTATCAGGACGATCAACGGAAAGGGTTACACCGATTCTCTTGGTTTCGCTACTGGCAGCAACTCGCTCACCTTGTCATCGAGCGGTTCAACGGGAGACCTCTACACCCGCGTGAGCCCGCTTACGCCTGACACGCAGACCACGAACGTTTCGACAACGAACGTCACGGAAGGCGTCACTCTCGGCATATTCGATGTCAAGATCCAGAATCAGGGAGGCGTCATCAACAACTTGAACTTCCAGATCAACAACTCTGTTGCTTGGAATGCTCCGACGTTGATGCAGAACGTCCGCTTGTACGATGGAAGCACGTTGCTCGGCGGCGCATACTCGCTCTCAAACGCGGGCCTTGCGACCTTCATCAACTTGAACATCCCTCTTACTCAGGATGTATGGAAGAGCTTGACTTTGAAGGCTGATATCCTCGCGACATCAACCGCATTCTCAGCTTCTTCGACTCTCGTCGCTTCGAGCGTCTCTGGCGTCGACAGCAACTACGGAACGATCACTTTGTCGAACGCTTCAAACCGCTCGTCAAATGACACCGTCTTTGTACCGAACGCAGGCATCTCGATCACTGGCATAACAGCAGTCAAGGGCAACGTCGCTACCCCGACGTCAGGCCTCTGGTTGGCAGCCTACCCGTCGATCACCTTCACGATCAACAACACGGGTAACAACCCGATCTACATCAGCAAGAACGCTGCTGTAGCCCTCGCTACGACGACGTCATCTGGAGCAGCTGCTTCTACGACAGTTTCATCTGTCACGGCATCTGGTTCAGTCACTGGCGACACGTCAGCTGCTTACGTCATCAACGGATCACGCACGTTCACGTACAACTTCACGGTTGACAACACGAACGGCACCACCGCTTCGAAGAAGATCAGCATCACGCAGATCAACTACGGAACGAGCGGCGCAAGCGACTCAGTTGATAACCTCTTGAACGTCAACTACGGTCTCACGACTGCATTCGTTCAGGTACCATAAGCCTCTGGCTTATCGAGTGCGGGATTCGCCGCACAGACAAGAACCGCCTTCGGGCGGTTTTTGTTTTGCCCGAATCTGACGCCCGAACGCGGATTTGGTATACTAGAGCCAATATGGTCAATCCGTTCGACAGGAATTTCTTGAAATTCTTCATAGGCTTCGTCTTCATCCTCATCGTGAGCTTCATTCTCTTGGCTGTAGTGCAGAGCTATGCCGATAGCCTCGACGGTCCGGCGCAGGCGATACAAGGATAGCCGCCCAAAAAATCCTCGACCTTCGCGGTTGAGGATTTTTTTATATGCATTTGATGCAAGCTTCATCGTCACGCCATCTCCGTCTGATATCCTCTTCGATTATCACTAATCGAAACCACATGCATAGATTCATGTATATCATGGCGAGCGCCGCCGCCGTCGCGGTATTCGCGTTCGGTCCTGCCGCTATCGCGCGCGCCGACACGCACATCACGGACGGATATATCGGCATGGATACGAGATGGACGGCCGCAGAGAGCCCGTACGTCATCGATACGTTCGTCGCTGTGACTCCGGGCCATACCCTCACTATTGATTCCGGCGTCATCGTCACTGCGGATTCGGCGCGGCTCGGATACCGTCCGGGCATATCGGTGACAGGAACGATCAAGATAGCGGGCACTCCAGAAAAGAGAGCCGCTATATCGGGCCTCCTGGGCATTACGGTCGACCATGGCGTCGCTGACATACAGAATGCCGACATATCTACCGGCGAAGGCATCTCGCTCGTCTGGTCCAAGGCTGATATATCTTCTTCGACTATTACAGACGGCACATACGGAATATATTCAAAGGCGAGCCGGGTGACGGTCTCTGGAAGCCGCATCGAGAACAATTCCCAAGGCATCATCGTCATACCGCCTCCTCCTGTATTCCAAGTCCAAGGGAACGACCCATATAACGGCGTGGGAGGGATAGGGAATGCGGAGGACGGGACCGCCGTCCTTGCGCAAGCTGATCCTTCCGCTTCTGATGTGACTGTGATCGGATCATCGATATCGGGCAATGCGCGGTTCGCCGTCAATAACGTCGACAGCATCCCGGTCCATGCCGCGGGTAACTGGTGTGGCAGTCCTGACGACCCGTCAGCGACGACCACTAATGCGATCGGCGGCGCGGTCGACTATCGTCCATGGCTACCTTCAGA
>CAZSAV010000030.1:0-7636 GCA_964604805.1 uncultured Candidatus Saccharibacteria bacterium
ATATCGAGACGCCGAACGGGAACCTCACGTAGCGCAGCATATGGCGCTCGAGGCCGAATATAAAGCGTAACAAGCCGTTCAACGATGACGGGCTTCCATCGAAATCCGACGTCCTGTTCGCAGGGATCACCTTATTCGCCAGCCGGACGAGCGCGATAGCCGGAAAAAGGAGCGTATTGAAGTAGCTCATATATCCGACTTTCAAGCCTGCCGATTCGGCGACCGCTCTCAAGCGCGGGGCGGTATATCTGCGTTCATGGTGCGCTATCTCGTCCTGCAGGCCCCACATCCACATATATGCCGGAACCATGATGATGACCCTGCCTCCCGGCGCCAGCTTCGAAGCGATGAGCTCGAGAGCCCCGCGATCGTCCTTGATATGCTCGATGACGTCGAGAGCCATGACCACATCGAATTTCTTGGCAGGAAAGACGTCTTTGGCAGGATTGTAGACTGCAGGAGAATACAGCGCAAGATTCTTGATGCCGCGGAAGCTGCCGAATTCTATAGCGTCTGCCGATACGTCTACGCCGTATGCGTCATATCCCCCCTTCTGCAAGAGCCCGACGAGATAGCCGTGATTGCAGCCGAAGTCGAGGATAGCCTGCCTTTTCGGGTCGCGGATAAAACGGCCGATCATATCGAAGATGATGTCCTTGCGCACGACGAACCACCAATGGTTCTCGGCGACGTTCTGATATGCCTTATGGAGACGTGCGTCCATGGTAGTTGGCGAGCCGAGCCCGCATTCGATATATATTGCCCAGATTCTTGACCACTTCGCTCCAGACCGAGACCTTGCTCGCGCGAAGCTCGTCGCGGACCTCTCTCCAGGTCACCGGGACCTCGAGGACGCGATATCCGCCGCGGCATGCGAGGATCATGGTCTCGGCGTCCCAGAACCAGCCGTCGTCATGCGTCTCGGGAAACACTTCGCTGACGAGGCGCGCGCTCATGGCTTTGAAGCCGCATTGCGCGTCCATGAAGTCCACTTTGAGCACGGCCTTGAGCAGCATGTTGTACGCTTTGGAAAGCACTTTGCGCTTGAAGGTGCGCTGGACGTCCGAGTGCTGCAAGTATCTCGACCCGGTCGCCAGATCGTATCCTTCGTCGACTTTCTTCACTATGAAGCTGAAATCTTTGATGTCGGTCGCCAGGTCGGTGTCCATATATGAATAGATGTCATATCCCGGCAAATTGAGCCATGCGGTGCGCACGGCTATCCCCCGCCCCGGCGTCTTCACTGTCTCGACGATGACCGAGCCGCCGCTCTCCGAGCTCAGCTTCTCGGCTATCTCTGGCGTGCGATCCTGGGAATTGTTGTCAATGACGAGTATCTTCCAGTCATATGCGACGAGATGCGCGCGGGCATATTCTGCCAGAGCGAATACGGTCTTCTCGAGGACCAGCTCTTCGTTGTAGCACGGCAATGTGATGAGGAGCTTTTTCATGATTCTGCTATGGTCGAGAGCTCTGATACGAGGCGATCGAGGCCGTGCTTTTCGACGACGACCGAGCGCAGGGCCTTCCCTGCTTCGGCGCGCTCGGCGTCAGTCATAGCGAGAGCGGCTTTGAGGCATGCGGCGAATGCCTCGGCTCCCTTTTCCTTCGGGCAGAGCGCGTCGCGATACTTCTGCGGGACCATGTCGCGATAGGTGGCATTCGACGCGACGACCAGCCGCTCGCACGACATGGCCTCGCATATGACCTTATCGAAGCTCCCGCCATCGGTGGCATTGGCGCATATCGCATGCTCAGAATAGACGGCGGGCAGGTCGTCATTATTGATGTCGCCTTTCCATGATATCGAGGCCGCCTTTGACGTCTTCCTCTTGAGCTCAGCTGCGTACGCGGCATGAGCCTGCGGAGCACTGCCATAGAGATCAAGCTTGGCGTCCGGATGGGCTATGCGGACCGCATTGAAGGCGTCGACGATCGTATCGACGTTCTTGACCGGCGATATGCGGCCGACATATGCGATGGACATCCGAGCCGCCGGCCCTTTCGGAGAGAAGAGGTCCGTGTCGATGCCGACAGGCATCTGTATGCCCTTCTTGCGCGAGCCGAAGAACGACTGCGGCGAGGTATACATGACCGCGTCAGCGAGCGCTCCGGCGAGCCGCGCTTCCATGTCGCCGAACGGGTGGTTATACCAGAATATGACCTTCTTGCCCAAGATCTTCCAGAGGAGCCAGCCCATGATGACGTACTCTTTGTTCATGTGCACGAAAACGGCGTCGTATCGGCTGCGCGCCTTGATGATATAGGTGAAAAAGAGATAGATCTTGCGGAAGCGCGTGGCGCAGAGCTCCTTGCCGAGAGACAAGACGGGTATGCCGGCCGGCAACGAATTCCTGCCCTTGAAGAGGCAGACCACCGTCGTGGCGCTGCTCCGCTCCGCGATCTTCTCTATCCAGCGATGAAAAAAGCCGAGGATCGGATCGTCGAGGTTGACGCTTTGTGTGCAGATGAGGAGCCTCATATCGTGTGTTTCTTGAAGACGAATATCTGGTATGCGAAGTAGCTCTCGCAAGCGACGATGACGGCGGCTATGACCTGGGAGAGGAGATAGTTGATATGCGCCACGTCTACGAAAATATACACCAATCCGGTATTAATGCACAGGTTAGCTCCTGAGATGAAGAAATAGACAGCGGCTTGCGTCCTGACGCGGTCAGACGAGCGGTCCCTGAACGTCCAGTATTTCTGGAGCATGAAACTGACGCCGAAGGCTATGACGTATGCGATGATGGCCGATGCCAGATACCAGACATGCGCCACGCCGGTGAGCAGGTAGAGGACGAGCAGGTCGACGAATGCCGCTGTGCCTCCGGACATGACATATCTGCCGAGCTTCATGAGGAGCGGGTAGCGGGCGTCGAACGCGGCATATGTGCTGAAGATCCATTGTTTCATAAATATATAGGTCAGAGGGAATCAACGGTCAGTCTGAGCCCATCGCTAAAAGACATCTTCGGTTCGAAGCCGATCGTCTCTTTGGCGAGCGCGATGTCCGCAAAGCTGTCGCGGATATCGCCTGCGCGGGGCTTCTCATATATCGCCTCGACCGATGCGCCGAGGATATCGTTCACCCCGCGCACGAGATCGTTCAAAGATATCTGGCCGCCTGATGCGATATTGTACGCCGCTCCGAATCCGCGCTCGGCCTCGAGAGCTTTGATGTTCGCATCGACGACATTGGCGACATAGGTGAAGTCGCGCGTATGCCCGCCGTCGCCGAATATCGTCGGCCGCTTCCCTGCCTTGATGAGCGCTATGAATTTGGGGATGACGGCCGCATACGCGGAATCAGGATTCTGGCGAGGGCCGAAGACGTTGAAATAGCGCAGGCCGATCGTTTCGATGCCATGCAAAGAATAGAATATCTTGGCATAGAGCTCGGCGGTCAGCTTATGGACGGCATACGGCGAGAGCGGGTCGGTGGCCATGCCTTCAGCCTTGGGCAATGTCGGCGTATCGCCGTACACGGAGCTCGATGACGCATATATCACGCGCTTGATGCCCGCCTTCTTTGCGGCGACGAGCACGGCGAGAGTTCCCGTCGAATTTGCCATATGCGTCTCCATCGGCAATTCGATGCTCTTGGGCACCGACGGCAAAGCGGCCTCATGGACGATGGCGCGCGCTCCAGCGCAGGTCGCATCGAGCGTCGCCTGGTCGAGTACGCTCGCATGGATGAATTCGATCCGATCGAGCGCATGCGCGATGTTCTGCTTGCGGCCGGTCGACAGGTCGTCGATGACCGCGACCTTGGCGCCTTTAGCCAAGAGCGCATCGACGATATGCGAGCCGATGAACCCGGCTCCGCCGGTCACCACGATTTTTGCGTCTTTTATATTCATATATGTGTCATGGCCCGCTTCCATGAAGCGAGGAGGAGCTTGTCGTTCTCGGCTCTGGTCATATACGAGGCCGCGTCTCGGACGGCTTCTGAACCGAGCCTCTGTCCGAAGCCAGGGTCAGAGCGGAGCATGTTGAGCGCTGAAGATATGGCCTTCCTGTCGCGCACCGGGACGACGATGCCGTTCTTCTGGTCGATGATGAACTCGCCGGCGCAGCCGACATCGGTCATGACGACCGGTTTGCCGCATGAAGCGGCCTCGACCGCGGTCATGGCCCAGCCTTCATAGTCGGACGAGATGAGGAATGCGTCGCACGTCTTCATGCATGAAGCGAAATGATCGGCCCAATCGCGGCGCTTGACGAAGGCCGCCGCTCCCATATCTGCGATCTTGCGGTCGAGAGCATCGGCGCCAGGCCCGGAGCCGGCGATCACCATGCCGCAAGCGGGGTTCGCCGCGTGGAAATCGACGAATGCGTCTATAGCGAGAGGTATGTTCTTCTGCGGGACGAAACGGCATGCCACGAGCAGTATCCATTCGAATTCCTTGAATTCTGCGTGCAGATCGACAGATGCGGGCTTGTTGCGGATGCGGTCGAGGTCGACGAAGACCGGGGCCACGAATATCTTGTCTTTTTCGACGCCGATCGCGTCGCTCGCATAGCGCGCGATCTTCCATGAGACGGCGCGGACTGCGTCGGCCCGACGGAGCACGAACGGCGCGATCCAAGCCTGGATGCGCTGGCGGATGGATTCTTTCTTGAAATACGGGCTGAAGAAATCGATGTGGACCTGGACGTGGAGCGGCACCGACAAAAGGCGCGCGGCGATGACGCCCCAGAGGCCGAGCTCGAACGGGTCCTGGACGGTGATCACCGTATCTGGCTGAGCTATCTTCCGAGCCAAGCCGAGAGCGCGGAAGAATGCGAGGAACCGGTTACCGGCGCCGACGCCATGGATGGTCACGTTATTATCGCAGCGTATGGGCATGGCCGCATCGACGCCGAAAGCGATGACGTCGATGCCGTGGACGAGCGTGCCGTAATGCTCCATGCGGGAGCGCACATTGCTGTCTTTGTCGGCGATATGCCGGTCGATTGAAAGGGAGAGGAGCCTCATATATTTATGACGGTTCGAACGAACGGAACGCTTCCGACAGCCGGTCGAGCGTGCGCTCGACGGAGAATTTCTGAGCCTTCTTCTTCCCTGCCGCCGAGAACGACGCCGCATACGCGCCGTCGGACACGACCTTGTCTGCGAATTTTACCAGACTGTCTACATCGGTCGGCGGGATAAGCAGGCCATCGACGCCATTGTCGATGATCTCAGAGAGATTGCCGATATCCGCTGCCACGACCGGGGTGCCGATATGGAGCGCCTCGACGATCTGGAACGAGAAGCTCTCGAATGTCGACAGGAGGACGAAGACATGCGAACGATATATCTTCGAAAAGAGGGCTTCGCGGGTGATATTACCCAAGAATTCCACGCGACCAGCCGCGTCGCACTCCTCGACGATGGCATCGAGGCGCTTGCGATCGGGGCCGTCGCCGGCGATGACGAGCGTCCATTCCGGCATGCGCTTCAATGCGCGAATGAGGACATCGAAGCCCTTCCAAGGGACTAGCCTTCCCGCGGTGATCATCGTCTTCTGGCTGTATTTGGGGCCTTTCTCGAAATCGTCGATCAGTCTGATGCCATTGTAAATAGTCGTGACCTTTTTCCTGCCACGATTCCAGCCAGAGACGAGCCTATTGAAATATTCGCTCGGCGTGATGACGATATCTGCATGTCGCACCGCGAAAGCTTGGAGCGAACGCAAGAACTGGACCTTGAATGAATAGCGCTTCTTCTGGAAGTCATCGATAGAATCGGTCACGCCATACCGCTGTCTCGACTGCTCCCACGCATAGTCGCCGGCGACGCGCATGACGACGGGCTTCCGGGTGAAAAATGCGGCGCATACGACAGGTATGCCGGTGCTCACCGGGTCTTGGGTGAATATGGCGTCCGACTTCCTCGAGCGCGAGAGCACCTTGAGGAAATACATGAAATGGCGCACGACTCTGGGGTATGAGCGCACCGTGCGGAATGCGAGGACGTCCGTCTCGAAGCCGCGCTTGGGCAATTCTTCGGCTAGGAGGCCGGCATATGTAGCCGGGCCGCCTATCTCAGGCGGAAAGATGCCGGTTGCGATCAGGATCTTCATGGAAATAGTCTAGCATACCCTGCCAAAAGCGCGCTCCATCGCGATATACCGCTATCCCGCGCGCTTTCTATTTTGTCGAGGCCATATCGGATGGTAGGATAGTGTCATGAAAAAAACATCGACATCAGAACGGATCGAATCCGTCGAAGCAAAAGCCAAGATATTCCCAGCCGGACCCAAAGACGCCGAAGGCATCACCAATGTGCTCTACCAAGCATGGCTCCAGGCATATCCCGACAAGGAGGCCGGCATCACCAGAGACGACATTGAATACAGCTACAAAGAGGCCTTCACCGAAGAGCGCATGAAAGAAAAGCGCGAGCGCCTCTCCCGACCGCTCGAAAGCGTCAAAGGCATCGTCGCTCGAGTCGGCGATACGGTCGTCGGCGTGGCGACCATGAAGCGCAACCCCGACAACAATCAGCTGCAGACGATCTATATCCTCCCCGAATTCCAAGGCAAAGGCATCGGCAGGATGCTCTGGAACGGCCTCAAGGATTTCCGCGACCCCAAGAAAGACACCATCGTCCATGTCGCGACGTACAACAAAAAAGCCATCGGCTTCTACAAGAAGCTCGGCTTCGCAGATACCGGAAAGAGGTGGTCGGATGAGAAATGGAGGATGAAGAGCGGCAACATCATCCCAGAAATGGAGATGGTACTCAAGGCTAAATAGTCAGAAATATGTCGCTCATGCGTTCGGCGATGCCTTCCCAGCGATACTTCTTTTCCACCATCTCCCGAGCGCGGCTGACGATATAGCGGCGCGATTCGGGATCTTTGATCAATTTTTCCGTCTTCATGACGATGCTCTTTGGATTGCCGACTTCGCAAAAGAGGCCTGTCTCTCCGTCGATCAGGAAATCAGGGATGCCGCCCACCGGCGTGGCGATGACCGGTATGCCCGCGGCCATGGCTTCGAGGAAAGAATTGCCGAGCCCTTCTGAGAGCGAGGGCCTGATGAATATATCGGAAATATGGAGATACGGGGGCATATCCGCATGCGGGATATAGCCGAGGAATATGACTCGCTCGCCCAGCCCCAACGAGGCGACGAGCTCTTTGAGCTCCTTCTCCTGATAGCCTTGACCGAGGACGAGGAACTTCACATATGCGGGCAGAGATGCGAGCGCGCGGATGACGTCGCCGATGGCGTTCTTGGTGACGAGGCGCGACGTGGTGACGAGGAATATGTCACCGTCCTTCTTGCCGAGCTTGGCCTTGAGCGCGACCGCATCCGTCGGAGAGAGAGCCTTTGAGAACAAGCCCCAATCGACGGCATTCGGCACCACAGTCACCAGGCACCGAGCGCCCATGGCCTTGGCCCATTGCGCCGGATATTCTGATATGACTTGGATATGGTCGGCGGGCGTGAACAACATCTTTAAGAAAGGATAGAGCGGCAGAGCGCGGCGCTTGATATATGAGAATGGATCGCCGTCCTGCAGAGTGAAGATGAAAGGTATCTTGGGCTTCGCGAGCTTGAAGAATACCGCCGCGAACGAGTTATCCGTCGCCATGAGCGACCACGTGGCATCGTAATGCCGCGTACGATTCAGGGACAG